>JANOCF010001267.1:0-6782 GCA_031412055.1 Holophagales bacterium
AAAACTCACCCGGCTTCGAGCCCGCCGACCCGCGAGGAGTTCGCGCGGCGCTACCGCGAGGGGCTCGCCCAGGGGCACGAGATCGTCTCGCTGCACATCTCCTCGCGGGTCGGCGGGCTCGAAGCCGGGTGAGTTTTGCTCTGGGTCAGCTTCTTGTAGAACTGGCCGGGCTGGATGTCCACGCGGTCGCGGAAGACCTCCTTGCCGAAGGCCACCGTCAGCGGCACCACCGCGATGCCGTGGGCCTGGACGAGGTCCGGGGGGAGGTCGGCCGTGGAGTCGGTCACGATCAGCACGCGCGGCTGGCGCCGCGTGAGCAGGCCCCGCTCCTCCAGAGTCAGCAGCTCCTGGACGATCTCGCCGTCGCGGGCGGGGAGGGTGTCCAGGACCTCCTGCAGAGTGGCGCCGGCCTGGGCCAGGGCGAGGATCTGTTCCTGGAGAGGGGAGTCCACCGGCGTGGCGCCGGGCTGGAGCTCCAGACGCACGCGCGCGTCCGGGAACTCGCCCAGCGAGTCCTCGATGGCCGTGATGATCAGGGTGCTCAGCCCGTCCTGGATCGTCCGCTCCGGCACCAGTTCGCCGGGGAAGAGCTGGAAGGGACCCTCGTGCATCCTCCCCAGGCGGCAGAAGGCTTTGACTCCCTGCACGGGACCGGCGGCGGCCGCTACAACCTCGCCGCGCTCCAGCCAGACCTGGCCCCCGCGCAGCTCGATGCGTCCGCTGGTCTGCGAGCGGTTCAGGCCGCGCAGCAGCTCCAGGAGAGGCGTCTGGGCAAGGTCGCCCACCAGCGACTCCAGGTGCGTGTCGGGCTCGGCGCCCAGCTCGCGGCCTAGCAGGACCAGGAGGAGCCGGCGCTCGATCTCGCGCAGCGTCAGGCCGTCCAGGGCCAGGAAGCCGACGGCGTCGGGAAGGCCTTCTTCTTCTTCGGGTGTCCCGCCGAGAACCACCAGCGTGCGCCGTCCGCCCGCGTGCAGCTCGGCGACGAGCGCTTCGGGGTCGGGGCTCCCGGCGAGCACCTGCGTGGTGGTGACGATGAGCGCCTCGCCCAGGCCTTGCGCGAAGCGGCGGCCCAGGGCGATGCCGGCCACGGGCACCACCTCGTAGCCCTCCGCCGCCAGGCCGTGGCTGAGCTCGTGCAGACGCTCGGAATCAGGGTCGATGAGAAGGACTGCGGGACGAGCCAAGGGTTCCCTCGATCAGAGCGAAAAAATCAATGCGGCTGCAGCAGGCGGAAGAGACCGAGCAGGCTCTTCGGCGCGTGCGGGCTGGTGCGCCAGCGCTTGCTGCCACTGGTCAGGCGCTCCGCCGACTTCTGCGCTGCCGCGGTTCCAGCCACCAGCATACCCGACCCGTGGCCTCCGGTTGCGTCGAGCTTCTGCACCACGGTCCGGGCCATCTCCGCGCCCTCCTCGCCGTCGATCCAGACCAGTACCCTGGCGCACTCCGAGAGGATGGCCTGGATCTGGAGCTGCGCCGCCGGGGTCAGGGTCTGGACGTGCAGCGAGAGCTTGCCGCCCGAGCCGGCTTCGAAACTGGCGCTGCCTCCCCGCCGCAGCTCCACCTGCTCGATCAGCTTGCGCAGCGCCTCGTTGGTGCGGAAGCCCGGGGCCTCCTCGATGAGCCGGCGCAGCACCGACCAGGCCGAGGGCTCGACCAGCACCAGGCAGGGCAGGGCCGACGTGTCGAGCCCCGCCTTCTTCGCGGCGTCCAGCAGCGTCGCGACCGCCACGTCGAAGACCATGGCGCTGGAGATCTCCATCGTGTTCTGGGGCGCCGACATGGGGACCTTGTCCCGCGGGGAGACCAGGCCGTGCTCGATCAGCCATGCCAGCGCGAGCCGGGTGGTCAGCGGTGCTTCGGTCTCTTCGGCGATCAGGTCGAACATCCGCAGGCCGGGCTGCCGGCGAATGCGCGTGAGGATGCGCTCCAGGGGGAGATGGCCGAAGTCGTCGTCCACCTTGGGCAGGAAGTCGGTCAGGTTCTGCAGCGGCTCGCCCGCCCCCGGGAGGAACGGGCGCCGCTTCTCGAGCTCGTCCTTGAGCCATGCCGCGTGCATGAGCAGCTCGTGGGCGGACAGCGGCTCGGCTTGGCCGGAGGGGCCGACGGGGGGAATTCCGCCCTCGAAGCGGAAGCTCCCGTCCTCGGCGGAGAGCAGGGCGAGGAAGGCCTCCCGGCCGCGCAGTGCCTGCCAGCGTGCCGCGAGGGGCTCACCGTCACGCAGCTCCACCGTGCCCGACGTGTTGCCGCTCCGCACCTTCAGGCTGCCCGTCTTCCTCACCTGCTGGAGGTACTGGAGCACCGCCCAGAGCGGATGGGTGGCGAGATCGCCCTGGAGCATCTGCTCGGCGCCGCGGCCTCCGAGGAGGCGCTCGGAGCGGATCAGCAGCTCCTCCAGATCGAAAGGCCGGGTCAGGTAGTCGTCCGCTCCCGCGCGGAGAGCAGCCACGCGGTCCGCGGGCTCGGCGCCGTCGGACATCACCAGCACCGGCACCGTCCGCGTGTCGGGCTGGCTCCGGAGGGCGTGGACCGCGTCGGCGGCGTCCACGGGAGAGCCGGCGCCCATATCGAGCAGCACGAGGTCCGACTGCTGGTGCCCGGCCACGGCCGGAGCCTGGGCGATGTCCCCGAGCAGGCGGACCTCGTGCCCGGCTACGCGGAGCCGGTCCTCCAGCACCGCGGCGAACACGGAATCCTTCTCGACCACCAGGACCTTGGCCACCTGACCTCCTTCGCGTGAGGCGACCATTCTATGCGCGGTCCGGCAGCTGTGGATGCTGTGACGCCCGTGTTACAATTCCTCCACATCTCGTAGCGATCTTTTTTGGTGGAAGCGGCTTGCTCTGTAGGCGTGCATCCAGCTGCGGCCGCCGTTGTGGGAGGTTCAGCCTTGCGAATCGAACAGTCGCGCTGGATTCCGTGCGGAGGGTGGGAGCCCTTTCCCCCGGGACGCCTGAACAGTGCCGACCTGGTCCTCGTCTTCGGCGGCCCGGAAGCCCTGAAGGGACCCGCTCTCCGCGATGTGGCCGCGGCCTACCCCGAGGCACACCGTTGCGGCTGCTCCACGGCCGGAGACATCTTCGGCACCCAGGTCTCGGACGACTCCCTGGTCGTCACCGCGGTGAGCTTCGAGCGGACGCGGATCGCCGGCCATTCCACCCGCATCAGTGGCCCTGAGGACAGCCGGGCCGCGGGCGAGCGGCTGGCAGGCGCGCTGGAGGGCGCGCTTGAAGGCGATCACCTGATCCACGTCTTCGTCCTTTCGGACGGTCTCAAGGTCAACGGCAGCAAACTGGTAGAAGGCCTGGCGAGCCGGCTCCCCAAGGATGTGACGGTCACCGGCGGCCTGTCGGGGGACGGACCCCGTTTCAAGGAGACCCTGGTGATCAGTGGCGGCGATCCTGAGCCGAACACCATCGCCGCGGTCGGCTTCTATGGCTCCGGTCTGCGGGTCGGCTACGCTTCGCTCGGCGGCTGGGACCCTTTCGGCCCCGAGCGCCTGATCACCCGTTCCGAGGGCAACGTGCTCTACGAGCTGGACAACCGCTCGGCCCTGGAGCTCTACAAGACCTATCTCGGCCCCCACGCCAGCGACCTGCCGGCGAGCGGCCTGCTCTTCCCCCTCAGCCTGCGGACCGGCGAGGGCGACACCCCGGTGGTGCGCACGATCCTTTCCGTCGACGAAGACGACCGGAGCATGACCTTCGCGGGCGACGTGCCCACGGGCTCCTACGCGCGGTTCATGAAAGCCAACTTCGACCGCCTGATCGACGGGGCGGTGGGAGCGGCCCGCACCAGCTACGAGGCCGTGGGCTCCACCTCGCCCGACCTGGCCCTGCTGGTGAGCTGCGTCGGCCGCAAGCTGGTCCTGGGCCAGAGAGTGGAGGAGGAGGTCGAGGGGGTGCGCGATGTCCTGGGCGAGCGCACGGTCCTGGCCGGCTTCTACTCCTACGGCGAGATCTCCCCGTTCACACCGGACGCACGCTGCGAGCTGCACAACCAGACCATGACCATCACCACCTTCTCGGAACGGTAGCCGATGCCCGACCGGCACAGTCTCCTCGCTCGCCAGATGCAGCGCTATCTCAGCCTGGAGGGCGGGGAAGCGAGCCTCCCGGACGGCCTGCGGTCTTTTCTGAAGGCCGTCGACGACGCCTACCGGCAGTCCGATCACGACCGGGCCATGCTGGAGCGTTCCATGGATCTGAGCTCCCAGGAGCTGCTCCAGGCCAACGCCGCGCTCCGGCAGTCGCTCTCCATGCTCCAGGCCACCCTGGACTGCACGGCGGACGGTATCCTCGTGGTGGACCTTCAGGGCCGCATCCAGGCCTTCAACAAGAAGTTCGCCGAGATGTGGCGCCTCCCGGAGCCGCTGTTTCAGGCCGGCTCCGACGAGCCGCTGATCGCCTTCGTGCTCGACCAGATCCGCGACCCGGAGGCCTTCCTGGCCCGCATCCGGGAGGTCTATTCCGATCCCGAGATCGAGTGCCAGGACGTCGTCGAATTCAAGGACGGCCGGGTGTTCGAGCGCGACTCCCAGCCGCAGCGGATCGGCGGCCGGAGCGTGGGCCGGGTGTGGAGCTTCCGCGACGTGACCGACCGCCGGAAGGCCGAGGAGGAACGGGCGCGCCTGCAGGTCATGGGAGCCCTGGGCCACCTCGTGGGCGGACTGGCGCACGAGGTGCGCAACCCTCTCTTCGCCATCACGGCCACGGTCGACGCCCTGATGACGAACCTGGACGACTCGCCCCAGAACCGGACTGTGCGGCAGGCCCTCCAGGGCCTGCTGGAGCCCACGGCCCGGCTGACCGAGCTGATGTCCGACCTGCTGGAGTACGGCAAGCCGCTGGGACGGAACCTGGCCGGGGCCTCGCTGGGAGGCGCGGCCCTCGAGGCGGTGACGGAGTGCCGGCCCCTGGCGCTGGCACGGGGCGTCGAGCTGCGGACCGAGGTCGGCGAGCGCGACCTGTGTGTCGGCATGATCCGCCGCCGGTTCCTCATGGCGCTCACCAACCTGATCCAGAACGCCATCCAGCACACCCCGGCGGGCGGCGAGGTGACCGTCGAGATCTCGCGCGTGGAGGAGAGCGGGCGTGCCTGGGCGCGCTGCGCGGTCCTGGATTCCGGCCCCGGTTTCAGGGAGGAGGACCTGCCGCGCCTGTTCGAGCCGTTCTTTACCCGGCGCCGGGGCGGCACCGGCCTGGGGCTCTCGATCGTCCAGCGGGTCGTGGAGGAGCAGCAGGCCCGGATTTCGGCGGGCAACCGGCACGAAGGCGGCGCGGCCGTGACCCTGGATCTCCCGGAGTGGTTGGGACCGAAGGTGGAGGCGCCCCCTCTTCAGGGACGGCGGCAGGGCGAGGTCTTGCCCTTCTCAATCGGGACGGGTCCCCAGAGCAGCCTGTAGGGCTTCTCGCCTTCGCGCTCGCCGCCGATACCTACAAACGAAACCTTGAGCGAGACTCCCAGCGGGTCCGCCTCCAGCACCGTGAAGCCGTAGCTCCGCTCCGCGCCCCAGACCCGGCACTGGTCGAGATCGAAACCCCTCAGATACCGGCCTCCGGCCCCCGACACGAAGAAGTGGACTCCATCCTCGGGCGCCAGCGCTTGCAGGTCGTGGTCGTGCCCCGCCAGGTAGACGTCCACCTTGTGCTTGCGCAGCAGCGGCAGGAGCGGCCCCTTGACCCTGGGGAGCGCGCCTCTGCCAGGTTTGCCGTGCTCTCCGTTGGAGTAGATCGGGTGATGCCCGTACACCACCTTCCACCGCGCGCTGCTCTGGGCCAGGGCCTCGTCGAGCCAGGCGAGCTGGGCGGCGCCGTCGATCCCTTCGACGATGTTCGGCTCGTCGTAGACCGTGGTCTCGATCGCGAAGAGCTGCACCGGCCCGGCGGTGTACGTGTACCAGGGGCGGGGCAGGCACCAGGTGGCGCTCTTCTCGGAGCGCTTCTGTTCGGCCTCCGGGCTGCCCACGGCGAGATGGTCGTGGTTGCCGAGGATCGCGTAGACGCGCACTCCGAGCGGGCTGTACAGCCGCTCCCACTGGCTTTCCCAGCGGGGATCGTCCGCGCTGGCCAGCCCCTGCGGATAGAAGTTGTCGCCCAGGGTTAGCCCGAAGTCGAAGGGGTGATCGGCATGGTAGGCCGACATGGCGCGGGCGAGCTGCCGCTGCTCTCCGGCGCCGCGGCTGGCCTGCTCGCCGAAGTCCCCGAACGCGAGGATGCGGACCGGGAGGTCGCTGCTCAGGGGGACCGCGGGCGGACCGGGGAGGGGCGCGTCGCCCATCAGCGCGGCGCAGATGTCGCCGAGAGCCGGAGAGCCGGTGGTCTGAAGCCCGGGAGCGGCAGCGCCCGTGTCCTGGTGGGACTCGCAGGCGGTGAGGATGAGGAGGGCAAGGAGGAGCGAAGGGCGGCGCATCCGCGGCAGTCTATCGTCTCTGCCGCAGATTGCGGTTCCGACGCGCCTCCTCGCGGCCACGCTTCCCCGACGAAGCCCACGAGCAGATCGGGCACGCGTCGAGATCGTGGTAGAGCGCGGGGCAGTGCTCCCGGCCGAAGTAGATGATCTGCAGATGGACCTTGCCCCACGACTCCTCGGGGAAGAGCCTCTTGAGGTCGCGCTCGGTCTGCTCGACGTTGCGCCCGCTCGACAGCCCCCAGCGGGCCGCGAGCCGGTGGATGTGTGTATCCACCGGGAACGCGGGCATCCCGAACGCCTGGGTCAGCACCACCGAAGCGGTCTTGTGCCCGACCCCGGGCAGCGCCTCCAACTCCAGGAAGGTACGCGGTACC
>JANOCF010001268.1:0-1935 GCA_031412055.1 Holophagales bacterium
CGCGGCCACGGCCTGGGCCTTGAGGGCTTCGAGCTGGTTGTAGAGATCGGGCCCCATCTCGCTGGGGACGACGCCGCGCAGGTACTCCTCCACCGGGATCTCGTTGATCAGGTTGAGCAGGCCACGGTCGTTCAGATAGACCAGGATACGTCCGCGATAGCGCTTGCCGTTGGCCCGGATGCCCGCACCTTCGATCCGCGAGACGCTGAGCCAGCGGCCGGGCAAGGTGGACGAAGCAGCCCCCTGGGTCACCCGCAGGGCCGGCTCGGAAACGCCGCCGCCGTCGTTGGTCACAAAGCCGCCGATGACACCGATGGAACCCAGGCGCCGCAGGTCGCGCTCCGCCTCCTCGCGGGTCGGGTAGTGCCCCACCCGCACGCGGTAGAGGTCGATGCCGGCGTCGAAGGTGGCCTCGGCGGGCTGGCCGGTTTCCGTCGCCAGCCGGGTGGCGAGGGCCTGGGCCTGCCGCTCGTCGCGCAGGGCGGCGACCTGCAGGCGGTAGAAGCCCTGGCGCGCTCCTCCCGCGGCCGGCCCGATCTTCAGGGTGGAGACGACCGGCACGTTCTGGCTCTCGACGGCGGCGACCAGGGGCTCCTCGCAGCAGGGCAGGGTCACCGATTCGAGGTCGGTGGCGATCCCCACCCGCAGCAGGAGCGGCGCCTCGGGTCCGGGACCGGGCTCGAACGGCTGCCGGGGCGCCGGGCGCTCGGGCTCCGGCTCGGGCGTGGGCTCCGGCAGGGCGGGCACCGGAACGGCAGGTGCCGGAGGCTCGGGTACGGGAACCGGTTTGGGAGCGGGGGCAGTGCGGCAGCCGATGGCCAGAACGAGCACGACGAGCAGAAGCGGCTTCTTCACGCGGAAGGCACCTGTATGTTTGGAATCAAGGTTCGAGGATCAGAGCTGGTAGGCGCCATGCACCTTGTGCTCCCGGCGGAAGTCTTCCACGGCGGTGAGCGTCACCGGCTGGGCCATCTCGTAGAGGCGGCTGACGAGCATGGCGGGCAGGCGCGAGGAGAGGAGCTTCTCCTCCGCCATCGGCGTCGCCGGCTCGGCGTCGCGTCCGCGGTCGAGGCTCCTCACCGGCCGGGGCTTGATGACCCCGCGCGTGGCGACCGGGTCCAGCAGGTAGTTGGTCGTGAACAGGGTCGGCAGCCGGTGGGTATACCGGTGATTGATGATCAGGTAGAGGATGTCCCGCACCCACGCGGTGGGCTGCTGCGAGCCCAGCTCGTCGAGGACCAGGAGCTCCGCGTCCACCAGGGGATCGAGGATCGTCCGCTTGGACTCCGGGGAGCCGGGATCGAAGGTGGACTGGATCTGGTGGATCAGCGAGGTGAACTCGGCGAAGCGGGCGTGCACGCGGTAGCGCTCGATGAGGTCCACAAGGACGCCCACGGCCAGGTGGGTCTTGCCGGCGCCCGGAGGGCCGAGGAAGAGCAGACCCGACTCGCGGAACCGGCCCCCTTCGAGAATGAAGCCCTCCACGTACTGCTGCGCGATGGTGCGCGCCTGGGTGAGCTGGGCCTGCATCGACTTGGACTCGCTGGAGACCTGAAAGCTGGAGATCCGGCAGTGCCGGTAGCGCGGAGGCACGCCCGCGGCTTCGAGAAGCCGGGCGACGACCTGGAGGTCCTTGCAGGAGCAGGGACGCGCGCGGCCCGCTCCCCCGCCGTCGAGGGAGACGACCCACCCACGCCCTCCGCAATGCGGGCAGGGCTCCTGTCGGGTTTGGCTCGGCTGCATGGGTGAATCCTAACAGAAGGGACCCCTCCCCAACCCTCCCCTGCTTCGCAGGAGAGGGCGCCACCACCCTCCTGCTCGATAACGTCTCCAGGCAAGTCTCCCCCTCTCCCGGGGAGGGGGACTTGGGAGGAGCGGGAGAGGGGGCCGGGGGGTGAGGGCCAAATAAAAGGCCGGCGGAGTCGCCTCCACCGG
>JANOCF010001269.1:0-3502 GCA_031412055.1 Holophagales bacterium
CCCGCGAGGAGGCCGAGCGCGACCTGCGGCGCCTGGGCTCCATCGGCGTCATCGGCGGCTTCGTGACCAACGACGGCGGCGGGGTGTCCGAGCCGGCCCTGAAGGTGACCCAGGGGGCTGCTTCCTCCACCTTGCCCGGCCGCTGGCTCAGCGTCTCGCGGACCCCCGGCGCGAGCACTGCGGGTACTGCGGGCACGGCGGGCATCCGGGCCAATGGCAAGCGCTATCGCGGACGTATCCTGGTCTATCTGAACGACCGCGGCCTGCTCAATCTGATCAACGAGATCCCGGTGGAGGAGTACCTGCGCGGCGTGGTCCCCAGCGAGATGGGACCCGACCTCTACAACCAGCTCGAAGCCCTCAAAGCCCAGGCCGTGGCCGCGCGCACCTACACCTTGCGGAACCTCGGCGAGTTCGCCCGCGAGGGATACGACATCTGCGCCACCCCGCGCTGCCAGGTCTACAACGGCATGGGGGTCGAGCATCGCCTGTCCGACCGGGCCATCTCCGAGACCGCGGGCCAGGTAATGCTCTACCAGGGCCGCCTCGTGGACGCGCTCTACAGCTCCACCTGCGGCGGCCACACCGAGGATGCCAAGGTCATCTTTCCCCTCAAGGATGAACCCTACCTCGAAGGGGTCCCCTGCATGGAAGAGGGGATCATGCGCCTCCGCGGCAACCTGGCCCCGGGGCTGCGCTTCCCCGAAGGGCTCACCCGGCAGCTCATGCCGCCCGCGCCGGGCCGCCCGGCCCACGAGGTCCTCGCGGCGCGGTTGGAGCACCTGGCCCTCCTGGCCGGACTGCCCGTGCCCGGCGAGCGCCTGACCTCGCTGGACCGCCGGGAGGTCCATCGCTTCGTGGCCACCGCGTTCGATCTCGCTCTGGATGCCCGCCTGCTGGTCGCGGCCGAGGACATGGCCTACCTGCTCAACGATCCGCCGAAAGACTGGAGCCAGGACGACCTGCGCCGGGCCGCCTACCTGATCAAGAGCGGTCTCATCACCGGCCCTCTCAACGAGCCGATCCGGGACGACGAGATCGAGCGCATGCTTCTCGCGCTCTCCGAGCTTCTCCAGGTGGTGCGCCGGGAAGAGGTGGCGTTCCTGGGACTGCGGGACGGCGCCCTCACCGTCAAGCCCGCGGGCAAGGACAAGGAGGAGCAGACCCACGCCGTGACCGGAGGAGTGGCGACCTTCCGCCGGCGCGGGGAGCTGATGACCAGCGCCGACCTCGCGCTGGTACCGGGGGACCGCCTCTTCCTCTACTGGCAGGCGGACCGGCTGATCGCGGCGGCCCAGGAGGTCGACCTCGACGGCGTGGCCTTCGACCGCAGCAGCCCCTATAGCTCCTGGACCCGCTTCCGCACCGACTCGCAGCTCGCCAAGAACGTGGACACCCGCTTCCCCGGCGTCGGCTTCCGCGATCTTGAGATCCTGGAGCGCGGTGAGTCGGGCCGGGTGGGGAGGATCCGCATCCAGGGAGCGGAGGGCAAGAGCGTGGAGGTCGACGGGCTGGCTATCCGCTGGACCCTGGACGTGCCCGACACCCTGTTCACCGTCAAGCGGCTGGCGCCCAAGAATCGGGAGGCCGGATGGCTCTTCACCGGCCGCGGCTTCGGCCACGGCGTGGGCATGTGCCAGGTGGGCTCCTACGGCATGGCCCAGCGCGGCCACGGCTACCGGGCCATCCTGACCCACTACTACAGCGGCGCCGACCTGGGACGCGTGCGCTGGACGGGGCAGCCCGGAGCTGCAGGCGCAGCGGGAGCCGCGACGCAAGGCGCGGCGCCGGATCAACCTGGATCGGATCGCTGACATGGACCTCGCCAGCTTCATCGACCACACCCTGCTCAAGCCGGACGCCACTGCCGCCGACGTGGGCCGCCTGCTCGACGAGGCCGTGGAGCACGACTTCGCCTCCGTCTGTCTCCCGCCCTGCTACGTAAAGGTGGCCGGTCTCCGGCTGCTCGGCTCGCCGGTCCACGTGGGCACGGTGATCGCTTTTCCCTTCGGCTACACCCACCCGCTGGCCCGCCTGGAGGAGTCGCGCCGGGCGGTCGCGGACGGCGCGGTCGAGCTCGACACCGTCCTCAACGTCTCCTGGCTCAAGAGTGGGGAGGAGCGGCGGGTACGGGACGACATCGCGGGCTGGGTGGACGGCATCCGCCGCGAGCGCGAGGGCCTGATCCTCAAGGTGATCCTGGAGACGGCGCTCCTCACCGACGAGGAGAAGGTCCTGGCAGCCCGCCTGGCCGTGGACGCCGGGGCCGACTACGTGAAGACCTCCACGGGCTTTGCCAAGGGGGGCGCCACGGTCGAGGACGTCGCCCTCCTCGCGCGCACCGTCAAGGGAAGAGCCGGAGTCAAGGCGTCCGGCGGTATTCGCGACCGCGCCACCGCCCTGGCGATGGTGGAGGCCGGAGCCACCCGGCTCGGGACCTCCAGCGGCGTCGCCATCCTTGCTCAGCCCTGATTCGCGCCTCTACGCGAGCATTCGCTCCGGGCTCGCGAACATCTACTTCGGCTCACCGAACATTCGCTGCGCGCAGTAAATCATTCCGACCTCGCTACCGGGCATTTGCAACGCCCCGGCGAGCATTCACTGGCCTCTCGTGAACATTCGCTTCGGCTTCGGAGCCTTCCCGAGCTCCTCCGGAGAGCCCTGTTGTGCTCCGTAATGCACGGCGAGGTGCTCAGGAATGTTCGGTGCCGCCATTGGAATGTTCGCGAGACGCTTCGTTGTGCTCGGTTGCGGCTTCGGAATGCTCGAATGGAGCTCCGTTGTGCATGGTTTGCCTGTAGCGGGCGGCGCGACGTCCCTCGCCACGATCCACGATCTGGAGGACGCCGTCGTCGGTCAGGCGCTGGAGGGTGCGGTAGAGAAGTCCGCGGTTCAGGGGGAGCCCGAGGGCGTTGCAGATGTCGTTGCGGTCGAACGGATTGGGAAGCCGGCCGAGCGCATGCAAGATGCGGTTTTCCAGCTCTTCCGGGGAGATGCGCGAGGCGCGGCGCGAGGACCGTGCGGGTGGAGGGGGAGGGGCCATCTCAGCCTCCTTGCGGAGAATGGCGGGTGTGAAGCTGCCCTGGCCGTGCGTCGTCCACACCAGGTCCAGGGCGCGGAGCTGGGTGTCATAGGCCGTCTCCATCAGCGCGAGCGCGGCTTTGCGCTCCTCTAGGATGCGCTGCTTTGCACGCTCGTACTCTTCCCGGGTCATCTCTTGGGCTCCACCGTTGTGCGCGCTTTGTGCACGGTCGTTGTGCTCGGCATTTGATCACGAGCACAAGCCCGGGACAAGAGCAAGGGGAAGGGGATGCTAACCCGGTTTGAGCAGAAGCCGTGCCCTGGAGAAAATTCTCTGCGTATGGAGATGTTTCTTCTCCATTACAAAACCCGGCTGGACGGCACGGCAATGGCGGGCTATGATCACGCCGTTCCATACTTCCATGCCATGCGCTATTACGCCGACCTCCATATCCACTCCAAGTACTCCCGGGCCACCAGC
>JANOCF010001270.1:0-8915 GCA_031412055.1 Holophagales bacterium
CTCTTCACCTCGACGAAGTTACCCACTCGGGCACCTTCTAGCAAGCGGGATGCCGGGCGTAGCCGGGCGAACGGTCCGACCCGGCAGCAGTTCCCCACCTCGGCACCGTCGAGCACGCTGTAGGGCTCGATGGTCACGTCCTTGCCGAGGGTGCTGTCGTTGATCCAGGCTCCCTGGCGGAGGGTGCAGCCTTCGCCGACCACGGTCCGGCCCAGCAGGGATACGTCGGGATGGATCACGGTGTCCAGGCCGACGCTCACCCCGGGCTCGATCACGGTGCGGGAGGGTTCCAGGATGGTGACGCCCTCGTCCATGAGCTTCGTCAGGTGGCGCTCCAGGAGCCGGCGGTGGACCCGGGCCAGCTCCGCCCGGGTGTTGACTCCGAGAGCTTCCGACGGATCGGGCAGCGGCACGAGCTGGACCAGGCGGTGATCGGCCGCGGCCGCGGTCACCGCGTCGGTCAGGTAGAGCTCGCCCTGCGCGTTGTTGGTGCCAATCTGGCGCAGGTAGTTGAAGATGTCGGGCGCGGGCAGGGCATAGAGGCCGGCGTTGACCCGGCGCACGGCGAGGACTTCCGGGGTGGCGTCGGCCGCCTCGACGATTTTTCTCAAGGCGCCGTACCCGCCGGCGAGCACGCGGCCGAGAGAGCCGGGCTCGTCGAGCTCGGCAACGGCCATGGCTCCCCAGCCGGCTTCCGCGCCGGCCGCGAGCTCCTCCAGGGTGGCCGCGCTGACCAGGGGCACGTCGCCAGACAGGACGAGCACGATCGCTTCCCCCTGGACGTACGGCTCCGCCTGGGCAAGAGCGTGGCCGGTGCCCTTCTGCTGGGCCTGGAGGACCCACTGGATATCGCCGATATCGGGACCGTCGATCTCCTCGCGCACCCTTTCAGCGCCGTGGCCGACAACCACAAGGATCCTTTCGCAGCCGGCTTCCCGGGCCGCGTCGATGGTCCAGGAGAGCAGCGGGCGGCCGGCCGCGCAGTGGAGGACCTTGGGCATCGTGGAGCGCATGCGCGTCCCCTTGCCGGCTGCGAGCACGACCGCGACGCGGGGTCGTTGGTTCTTGGGCATGAATGCTCCCTAGAGATTGGCGCTGCGGTCGAGCAGGTCCATCACGGCCTGCGCGAGCTTGGGGGGATCGTGGCGGATGAGGTCGCCGGATGCGAGCAGTTCGGCCTCGTACACCTGCACGCCCCGCGCCTCCATGTCTTCACGCAGCACGCGCACCGGCTCGGACTTCGTCTCGGCGTAGTGCTCCAGGAGATGGGGCGGGATCTCGGCCGAGTTGACCAGGATCGCGTTCACCAGCCCGCGCCCGGCCAGGCGCTCGATGGCCTGCAGGTGGTCCATCCCGGACATGCCGTCCGTCTCCCCCGGCTGGGTCATCAGGTTGAGCAGCAGGACCTTGCGCGCCGGGCTCTTGACCACGGCCTGGCGGATGCCGGGGATGAGCAGGTTGGGGATGATCGAGGTGTAGAGCGATCCGGGACCGAAGAGGATCAGGTCGGCCTTCTCCAGCGCGGTGGCTGCGGGCGGGAAGGCGGGCGGAGCCGGAGGGTCGATCTCCAGCCCTTCGAGCGCCTCGCCGGAGGTCCCGATGGCCGACTCGCCCTCGTAGATCCGGCCGGAGACGCCGCGCGCGCGAAGGCGCACGTCCTGGAGCGTGGCCGGACAGATCTTGCCACGCACCGAGAGGATCGACTCGGCGGTGAGGATCGCCTGGTGGAAGTCGCCGGTGATCCCGGTGAGCGCGGTCAGGAAGAGGTTGCCGAACGAGTGGCCGAGGAGGCCGTCGCCGTTGGGGAAGCGGTACTGGAAGAGCCGGGCGAGGAGGTCCTCGTCGTCCGCGAGAGCCACGAGACAGTTGCGGATGTCTCCCGGGGGGAGCACGCCGAACTCGCGCCGCAGCCGGCCGGAGGAGCCGCCGTCGTCGGTGACCGTGACCACGCCGGTGAGAGCGCGCAGGCGGTCGGTCCCGGTGTAGTGCTTGAGGCCGCGGAGCAGGGCGGACAGACCGGTCCCGCCGCCGACCGCCACCAGCCGCTTACCGGACCCGCCGTCCTTCTCGGCCTCAGGAGAGGCCGAAGATCGGGCGGTAGTCCCGGTTCTTGCGGATCTCGGCGAAGTCGGGGTCGTGATAGGCATGCACGCGATTCTTGGGGTTGAGCTCGATCGCCCGCGTCAGCGCCTGCACGGCCTCGTCGATCCGGCCTTCGGCCGCGTGGACCGAGGCCGCGAGATAGGCGAAGCGCTCATCGTTCTGGTCGCGTCCGTCCTGGCTGCAGGCCTTGAGGGCGGCCGCGTAGTCTCCGCGGTTCTTCTCGTACACGGCGCGCAGGTACGGGTCCTGCTCCTCGGCCCGCCAGGCCTTGCCGACGAGCTTCTCCTCCACCTTCTGGCGGGAGATCGCCAGGTAATGGCGGGCGCGGGTCGAGAGGTCGAGGCGGTCGCTCTCGGCGAGAGCGGTCTCGAACAGCTCGGCGGCCTGGGGCCAGTCCTGCCGGTGAAAGGCTTCGAGGGCCTGGGTGAACGCGGTGACCGCGGGGTCCGAGTCTCCCGTAGCCCGGACCGGTCCCGATGGAGTGCCCGGAGCTCCGGGAGTGTTCGGAGAGGTCTCTACGCTCTTGCTCTTCGGCCGAGGCTTGGCCATGAATCGTCCCTCAGCGCTTCTTCAGTTCGATCAGGATCTGCTTGGCTACGGACTTGAGGGTGTCGAACACTCCCACGCCCGTGGTGGCTACGGCTTCGAAGGTTGGCTCCCGCTTGTAGTTCAAGGTCCGGTACATCTCTTCGACCGCGACCACGTTGGGGAGGTCCCGCTTGTTGAACTGGAGCGCGTACGGGACCGTGGCGAGGTCGAATCCGTGCTCCTTCAGGTTCTGTTCCAGGTTGCGGATGGACTCGATGTTCGCCTCCATCCGCTCTTCCTGGCTGTCGGCGACGAAGATGACGCCGTCGACGCCCTTGAGGATCAGCTTGCGGCTGGCGTCATAGAACACCTGGCCCGGGACCGTGTAGAGGTGGAACCGGGTGGTGAAGCCGCGGATGCTCCCCAGGTCGAGCGGGAGGAAGTCGAAAAAGAGGGTGCGATCCGCTTCGGTGGCCAGCGAGATCATCTTGCCCTTCGATTCGGGAGCGGTCTTGTTGTAGATGTACTGCAGATTCGTCGTCTTGCCGCACAGACCGGGGCCGTAGTAGACGATCTTGCAGTTGATCTCTTTGCTGGCGTAGTTGATGAAAGTCATCTTGGGTGCCTCGCTCCGTCACCGGGCCGTCGAGCCGTCGAGCCGTCGGAGGTTACCGGGCGCGCCGGGTTCCGGTGCGCTGTAGCCCTTCTCTGCCGCGGCCTCCGGCTACTCGCCGAACAGCGCGTCGATGTCGTCGTCGGTGATCTCGGAAAAGGGGCTCGCGTGCGCCGGTCCCTGCCCTTTCTCATTCTTCTGCAACATCAGCTCGAAGACCTTCTCCAGGTCCACGCTGGCGCGCTTGACGCGCAGCCGGACCAGGCCCAGGGACGACCTGTCATCGAAGATGACCACCAGGATCGCCCGCTTGGCGACGATCGAGATGTGGATGTGGTCCTGCTGCCCCTCGTGGAAGAGCACCGAGAACTCGCGCTCGCCGATCAACTTGGCCAAACCATCGGTCGCGGCCACGTTGCCGGCGGTGAGGGAGGCGAGAGAGGTGGTGTCGAACTGGTCGACCTCGCCTGCCGAGGCGATCTGCTGACCGTTTTTGTCGATCAGAAAAACGGCCTTGGCATTGGCCTCCTGACGAAGGCGCCGCAGCGCCTCCTCCAGGTGTTTGAACTCCTCTTCGTACAGCACGAAGTCGCCTGAGGACATAGCTAACCTTTCCAGACCCGCGCGACGATACACCATCGCGGGTTGGCTGTCAAAGCGCTGATTCCACTTCAGTTGCCCCCCGGCCAGCACGGGGCTTGGCTCCCGCTATCGAAACAGACGCCAGCCGCCGAGGATATCGGCCTCGGCAATCACCAACTCGTCCCCTTCCACCCGGTGGCGCAGCGGGACCGGGTTGCACCCGCCGCCGCCTGCATTCGCCTCCGCGAGCCGGAAGGACTTGTCGCACTTGTTGCACACCAGCCACTCGCCTTCGCTGCGGTATCCCCGCTTGCCCTTGAAACAGATCTCGTTGGCGTCGAAGGCTACCTGAAGATGGCCGGCGGCGTCCCGGCCCGCCAGGAAGCGGACCTCCTGGTTGCCCGTGTTCAGGAAGTGGAAGAAGCGGACCTGCAGAGGCTCGAGGCCCTCGAGGTCGACCCGCACCATCCCGCTTTTGTCGGGAGCCACCCGCTCGAAACCAGCCCCGCCGAACCTGCCCTCCAGGGCGAAGTCCGCCGCCACGATGGCGGCTACGAACACGAGGACCACGAAGACTCCATGGATCGGCTTGAAGCGGCGCATCGCGCTATTCTGGACCAACCCCCCGGATGCGGCAAGCCCGGGGTCTGCCGGCACCCGTTTATCGCCCTAGAACAGCGTGTAGATGAACGGCGCCGCCCCCTGGCTGGTCACCACGAGGAGGATGACGAGGCCCAGGATGAGGATGAAGGGCACGATCCAGTAGATCTTGTTCTGCTTCGCGAACTGGAGGATTTCCCCAAACAGCGAGCCGAGATAGCCGAGCCTGCGCATGACGTCTTCTCCTACTGACGAATCGAGCTAGTCGAGCTAATCAAGCTGGTATTCCTGGCGCCAGTCCCCTTGCTCGGGGAGATGGGGCTGAGCCGTCTTGTCGATCAGGAACGAGCCGACGACCAGGTAGTCCATCTCCGTCCGCATGAAGCAGCGGTAGGCGTCCTCCGGGGTGCACACGATCGGCTCGCCGCGTACGTTGAAGCTGGTGTTGACGATCACCCCGTAGCCGGTCAGCCGCTCGAACTCCGTGAGGATCGCATGGTAGCGCGGGCTGTCCTCCTGGCCGACCGACTGGATGCGGGCCGAGTAGTCCACGTGGGTGATGGCGGGCACGTCCGAGCGCGGCCGGTTGACCCACTCGACGAGCGGCAGTCCCTCCTCGTCACCCCGTTTCGGCACGCGCCGCCGCTCGACCACGTCCGCCACCAGCAGCATGTAGGGCGACGGGCGGTCGAGCTCGAAGTAGTCCGAGACCCGCTCTTCCAGGACGCTCGGGGCGAACGGCCGGAAGCTCTCCCGGTACTTGATCTTGAGGTTCATGATCGACTGCATCCTGGGCGAGCGCGCGTCGCCGATGATCGACCGGCCGCCCAGCGCCCGCGGCCCGAACTCCATCCGGCCCTGGCAGAGGCCGATGACGTTCTCGGACGCGATGAGCTGCGCGATCCGCCGCGGCCACTCCTCGGGCGAGAGCCTCTCGTAAGGATAGCTCTTGCTCTCCAGCCAGGCCTGGGTCTCGGAGTCGGGAAAGTCGGGGCCGAGCAGCGCGCCGCGCATGCCGTCCCGGTATCCTCGGCCGTCCGCCCGCCGGGTCAGGGTCCGCGGCTTGTCCATGGCGTTGTGCCAGACCGCCAGCGGAGCTCCCAGGGCGCCGCCCGCGTCGCCGGCCGCGGGCTGGATCCAGATGTCGTTGAAGATCCCCTCGCGCAGCAGGATGCCGTTGGCCACGCAGTTGAGGGCCACGCCGCCCGCGAGGCACAGGTTGCGCTTGCCGGTGATCTCCCGGGCGTGGCGGGCGAGCTTGAGGACGATCTCCTCGGTGACCTCCTGGATCGACCGGGCGAGGTCCATCTCCCGCTTCGAGATGGGCGACTCGGGCTGGCGCGCCGGGCCTCCGAACAGGCTGGCGAACCTGGCGTTGGTCATCTCCAGGCCGTCCATGTAGCCGAAGTAGTCCATGTTGAGGCGGAAGGAGCCGTCCTCGCGGATGTCCAGCAGCTCGCGCTTGATGATGTCGTTGTAGACGCCGGTGCCGTAAGGGGCGAGCCCCATCAGCTTGTACTCGCCGGAGTTGACCTTGAAGCCGGTGAAGTAGGTGAACGCCGAGTAGAGCAGGCCGAGCGAGTGCGGGAAGACCATCTCCCGGATCAGCCGCAGCCGGTTGCCTTCGCCCACGCCGATCGTGGTGGTGGCCCACTCGCCCACGCCGTCGAGAGTGAGCACGGCCGCCTCCTCGAAGGGAGACGGGTAGTAGGCGCTCGCCGCGTGCGACTCGTGGTGCTGGCAGAAGTAGATGTCCTTGGCGCCCGCTTTACCGCCAGAAACGCCGCAGCGCTCCAGGGCGTCCTGGATCTGGGGCGGGATCCAGAGCTTCTCGCGCAGCCACAGGGGGATGGCCTGCACGGCGGAGCGCAGCCCCCTGGGCGCGACCGCCAGGTAGGTCTCCAGGATGCGGTGGAACTTGAGCAGCGGCTTGTCGTAGAAGACGACCGCGTCGACGTCGCCTCCCGCTTCGGCCAGGCAGTAGCGCACGGCGTTGAAGGGGAAGCCGGCGTCGTGCTTCTTGCGGGTGAAGCGCTCTTCCTGGGCCGCGGCGGCGATCCTGCCGTCGTCGATCAGGCAGGCCGCCGAGTCGTGGTAGTAGCAGCTGATTCCGAGGAGCTTCATCAGAACTGCTTGCGGTAGGACTCGGCGGTCCAGGGCTTCCCTTCGGTGGACGCCCAGTAGGACGGAAGCCGCCGGTCGGGATGGGTGGTGACGGCGAGCCGCTTGCGCGCGCGCAGCAGGAGGCCGACCGGGAGGAAGAGCAGCCAGTAGAGCAGAGTCATCAGGACCCAGGTGACGGCCATGCCCACGGCGTGGCCGAAGCGGTCGAGCAGGCCGGCCACCTTGCGGTAGGCGGGAGGCGCCGCGACCGCCAGCAGGGCCAGCGAGAGGGAGATGCCCGCGATCACCCAGGCCACGCCCGGCCGCCAGAAGAAGTAGGCAGCGGTCGCAATCAGCAGACCCACGAGGCCGCCGATCACGCCCCGCTTGCGGGCGGCGGCGTTGGCTTTCGCGTCGTCCTTGATAGTCGTATCCGCGGCGTGGCGCCAGTCCCATGCCACGGCCGAGGGGTCCATCCGCTCGGGCATCGATGCTCCTCAAAGGCGAGTCAAATGTGCTCGCGAACGGCGTATCCTAAACTGAAACGAGGTAAACCGTGCCCCTTTCCCCTCTTCCTCGCCTGGTGGCGAGCGTGGCGGTGCGGGACCTCGACGCGTGAAGACCTCTGCGCCGTATACTTGGGACATGAGATTGACGACGGAAGAGGTACTGAAGCAGGCGCTTACCCTGGACGAAAAGGGGAGAGCTTCCGTTGCCGGAGCCCTGATCGAGAGCCTTCATCGACGGGTGGACCCCGATGCCGAGGAAGCCTGGGATGCGGAGATCCTGCGACGCGTCCAGGAAATCGACTCGGGAGCCGTCAAGATGATCCCCTGGTCCGAAGTGAGACAGCGCCTCTTCCGTGGGCTCGAATGAGCCCATCTGGCATCCGGGAGCGCTCGCGGATGCGGAAGAGGCGAGGAGTTGGTACGCGGAGCGCAGCGCCTTGGCAGCTCTGGGCTTCCTCTACGCCCTCGACGAGGGAGTCGAGGCCCTCTTGGAGGCGCCGGAGCGTTGGCCTTTGCACCGGCATGGATGCAGGCGCTACGTCTTTCCCAATCAGTACCCCTTCACCCTGATCTATCGGGTCTCCGAGGTTGTGGAAGTCGTCGCGGTCGCGCATCAGAAGCGCCGGCCAGACTATTGGAAGCTTCGTTGAGTTGACAGGAATGAGGGCCGCATTGCGGCTCCGGCCGGGAACGCGTACCATGCCGGTAGTCCTTTCGTGATTCTCAGTCCGATGAAGCGCCGTCCCGAACTCTGGGCCACCTTGCTGCCGACCTTGGGGGCTGCCCTTTTCCTGGCCCTCGCGCCGCGCCTTTCCTGGATCGCTCCTTCGGGTCAGCCCGCGCCGGCCCTGCTGCTGCTGCTGATCGCGGCGGGCGTTGCCGGAGCCTCGCACCGTCCTCTCGGCGGCGGGACGCTCGGGCTGGGAACGATGGTTCTGCCTCCCGCCCTGTACCTCTCCGGCGGCGGGCCGACTGCCGCGCTGGCCGCGTCCTGCCTGGTTCTGGCGGAGATCGGGCTGCGCCTGGTCCGCCGGTCCGCCGCCCAGAGCCACGAGCGCCGGGGTCTGCTCCGTGTCCTCGAAGGATCCGGGCGCGCGGCCCTGGCGACTCTCGCGGGCGCGGCCGGATGGGCAGCCGTCCGCTTCCTCTGGAACCTCCCTGCCGCTCTCGCCACTGCGGCCTTGCTCTACCTCCTGGTCTGGATCGGCATGGAGATCGCGGACAAGAAGATCCGCCGTCCGGACCAGCCGCTCCGGCCGCTGCTCCTGCTTCCCCCGTTCGCCCTGGATGCGCTCGGTTGGCTGATCGGCGGCGTGGTCGCCGCGGTCGGCACGGCCGGTCTCGCCGACGGTTGGGGCCTGGCCGCGGTGCTCTTGGCGATCCTGGCCCTGCTTGTCCTGGAGGCCGCCCGCAACGACTATCTCCTGGAGCGGTCCGGCCACCGGGTCCACGACCTGGAGCGGCTGGGCCTGGCGGGCGACCGGCTGATGAAGAAGGAGGAGGAGCTGGTCCAGGTCGTGGAGCGGATCCGCGACGAGAGCGCCAAGGTCCTCCCCTTTCACTGGTACTGCTTCGAGGCGCTCGCTCCGGGTTGGGAGCTGCGAAGCTGGTTCTCGGGCTCCGAGGGCCGGCTGCAGGATGGGGTCCCCGATCCTGGAACCTTTGCGCCGGTGATCCCCGGGTTCCACCGCCGCTCCGCCTGGCAGATCGTCGAGCGCCAGCTTCGCGCCCAGGGGCGGATCGTGGCCCGGGTACGCTTCTGGTGCGATCCCCGGAAGCTCGATCCGAAGGCGGTCGACCTTCTCGACCTGCTCATCCCCCAGGCGAGCCACTCGGTGCAGCGCTGCTTCGCGGGCCAGGAGGCCCAGGAGGACCCG
>JANOCF010001271.1:0-1728 GCA_031412055.1 Holophagales bacterium
GGCGCCGCGCCAACTCGGCCGAGGCTTCGGCCGCGGCGGCGATCATCCTCTGCTGCGCGAGCGCCTGCTGGGCCGCCTGGAGCGTGTAGTAGTCCGCCCTCACCTCGGCGGCGAAGCCCAGCACCGCGCCGGTCACCCGCAGCCGGGAGGCCTCGAACGCCGCCTGCCCGAGGGCGCGCCGCTTGCGCAGCTGGAAGAGGTCGATCAGGGTCTGCGTGATCCCCAGCTCGAAAGGGTTCCTCGGATCTCCGGGGAAGAGCAGCTCGCCGTCCAGGACGGGGTTGCGGATCGTGCTCGCCTCGATGAGATCGGCGCGCGCTACCCCCAGCCCTTCGAGCGTGGCGAGGAGGTCCCGGTTGTTGGCGAGGGCGATCTCGACCGCCCGGTCGGCCGTGAGCTCTCCTTCCAGAAGCGGACGCAGCTTGTCATCGGCGGGCGCCTCGATCGGCTGCTCCGGGCTCCAGGCGATCGGCTGGCCGCCCTGCTCCTCGATCATCTTCCGCACGTCGCCGATGCCGGCGTCGCGCGGCACGGAGACGCAGCCGGAGGCCAGAAGAGCTAGAGCAATCCAGGCTCCACGCATCCAGGGCCGTCTCATTCCTCCCTCCTCTCGACGAGCGCCATCCCGCACTTCGAGCACGTTCCGGGCTCGTTGCTGGTGACCTCGGGGTGCATCGGGCAGGCGTAGACGGTGGCCTTCGGCTCAGCCGCACCACGGTCGTGATGCCGCGGGCCTGCCTCGGGAGTCTGCGGCTCCGAGCCCTCGTAGGCGCTTGGTCCGCGGCCCGCATCGACGTGCCGGTAGGTGCCTGCTCCATGGCCCCCATGGCCTCCATGACCGCCGCTCATTGCCTGGTTCATCTCCTCGGAACGCTTCGCGTCGAGCACCGAGGTGGCCGCTGGAGCGTCGAGCGCGTCGGGCCGAAGGATGTTCGCCGGCTGAGTGGGCAACTCGGCCACGGGTGACGCAGGCGTTCCGCTCGTCGAAGGCGAGTGACCGGTATGGCCGGCAGGGGCCTGCGGAGACGGCGCGCCGTGCCCGGCATGTCCCGCGGTGCCACCCTGCTGGTCCGGGGCGGCGCCCGTGTCGTGGTTCATGGAGGCATGACCTTCGCCCTGATGCCCGGCGCCGGCTGCCGCGGCCTGCCCTCCGGCGTGAGCCCCGCCTCCGTGACCCATCGTGGAGTGATTGGCGGGAGGAGCGCCCTGGGCGTGGCCCACGTTCGCGGGATCGTGCTGGTGCGGACCTGCGGCGGTGGGCGCGCCGGTCTGGCTCTCTGTATGACCATCGCCGTGCCCTGCATGTGCCTCGTCCGTCGCCGTTTCAGGCGGCATGGGCGCGGTGGGCTCGGTCCCATGGCCGCCGTGCGCGTGCCCGTCGCCCCCGAACGTCTCTCCCTTCTTCTGGGCCTCTTCGAATGCCGCCGCGCTCTTGCTGGCGACGCTCTCTTCCGCGCCGCAGCCGATCAGCGCAACGAGCGCAACAAGCCCCGCTGCCATGGCAGCTGCGGGCCACGTCTTGTTAACAGACATCGTCGTAACCTCTCCGGTCGAAAGCATAGAACGGACATTTCCCAGTGCGCGACCGGGAAGCTAATAACGTTCGGAGCGGGAGAGGATCAGGCTAGAGGGATGTGGTCGATGGGATGAGCGAACAGGGGGAGCTGAGAGCCGGAAGTCTCCACGGCCGTCTCGGAAGCCGGAGAGAAGGAGAAGGCCACCGACCCG
>JANOCF010001272.1:0-4778 GCA_031412055.1 Holophagales bacterium
GCGGAGAACGAGATGCTCCTGCGCTACCGGGTGCGCAACGAGGAGGTCAAGCTCGCCACCAACGCCTTCTTCTTCCAGGAAGGTCAGGTGGCTGTTCGAATCGGCCCGGTATGGCGAGCTCCGCGTCGACGCGGACGGCGAGGCGATCCTCACCGGTCTGCGCGACGCGGATCTCGCGAAGCTCGGCGCTACTTCAGGTGCTGCCGCAGGAACGCCAGGGTCCGCGGCCACGCCTGCTGAGTCGCCTTGAGGTTGGCGCCGTCGCGGTCTTCCTGCGCCCGCAGGAACCCGTGGCCCGCGCCCTCGTAGATGTTCGGCTCGTAGCTCTTTCCCGCCTTCTTCATCTCGGCCTTGGCCGGCTCGATGGTCGCGTTGACGCGCGCGTCGTCGCTGCCATAGAGCCCCAGCACGGGCGCCTTCACCTTGGCCAGGTCCGCGGCCTCCGGCGATGTGCCGTAGAAGACCACGGCGGCGTCCACGCCAGGCTGCATGGCGTAGGCGAAGCTCCTTGCTCCACCCCAGCAGAAGCCGAGCGTGGCGCTCTTGCCGCTGGCGGCCGGAAGCTTGGTGGCGTAGGCGCGGACGGCGTCCAGGCGGGCGGTCGCCTGCTCGGGGGTCAGCCCGCGCACGAGGCCGACCACGTCGTCGCGGCTCGGCACCGACTCGGTGCCGCCGCCGTTCGGACCCAGGCCTGAGACCAGGTCGGGGGCGACGGCGATGAACCCGTCGCGGGCGAGCTGGTCGGCGACGCCGCGCATCCAGTCGCTGAGACCGTAGATCTCATGGATCACGATCACGACGGGCGCCTTGTCCTTGCGCTCGGGATAGACGACCCACGCGCGGATCGGCGTCCCACCGGAGGGCAGTTTGATGTCCACGTACTCCCCGTGGCGAGGAGATTTCTCCAAGGCGGCTTTGGCCTGCTGCTCGGAGGGCGGGAGGTTCTCGTCCCGCTTCGCGGGGGCCGGAGCAGCGGCCGGTTTCGCGGTTTCCGTCTTGGGCGGTGTCGGCGTCGGGGTCGGGGACTGGGTGAATAGGAGCGCGGTGGTGAGGAGAATTGGCAACATGCGGCCATTCTAAAAGAAAAGGGGGTCTCTCCGGACCCCCTTTTCCTTGCCCCTGTCCTACGGCTGCATGGCGACGCCCGCCTGGGTCTTGATCGGGTCGGCCGGCTTCTTCGGCAGCTTCTTCGGCTCCGCCTCCATCTTCTTCATGACCTCGGCCACGGCCCTTTCGAGCTGCGGGTCCTTGCCGGCGAGGACCGACTTGGGATCGTTCTCGACCACGATGTCGGGATCGACGCCGTGGCCCTCGATGATCCACTCGCCCTCGATCGACGCCGAGCCCGCTTCTGGGACGAAGATCCGGCCGCCGTCGATCAGCGGACCGCGTCCCGAAATCCCCACCACGCCGCCCCAGCTCCGCTTGCCGATCACCGGCCCGAGGCCCGCCTTCTGGAACATGGCCGGGAAGATGTCGCCGTCCGACGACGACCCCTCGTTGATCAGGCACGCCATGTGGCCGTAGAAAACCGTCGCCGGATAGGTGGCGGGCTCGTCGCTCAGGCGTCCGAAGTCCACCGACAGGAGCTGGCGGCGCAGGCGCTCGATGAGCGTCTGGGAGATGAAGCCGCCGCCGTTGTCCCGCACGTCGAGGATCAATCCCTCTTTGCGGATCTGGCCGTAGTACCACTTCACGAACTCGCGCATGCCGTCCTCGCCCATGTCCGGGATGTGAAGGTAGCCGACCCGGCCGTTGGACATCTTGTCGACGCGCTCGCGGTTGCCGTTCACCCAGTTGAGGTAGACCAGACGGGTTTCGGTGTCGATCGGGCGGAAGGTGATCTCACGCGCTCCGTCGAAGGTCGGCTTGCTGTTGACCGTCATCCGCACCGGCCGGTTCGCCTTGTGGCGCAGCAGCCGGTAGGGGTTGTCCTTGGCCCCCAGCTCCTCGCCGTCGATGGCGAGCACGTAGTCGCCCTGCTTGGCGTCCACCCCGACCTCGGTGAGCGGCGAGCGGTAGGCCTGCTCTTCGTTCTGACCGCGGAAGATCTTCGCGATCCGATAGCGGCCGGCCTTGTCGTCGAGCTCGAAGCGCGCTCCGGGCAGGGCTACTTTCGGGCGCTCCGGGAGCTGGAAGTCACCCCCTTCCACGTAGGCGTGGGAGATATTGAGCTCCGCGATCATCTCGCCGATCACGTAGTTGAGATCCGAGCGGTGCTTGACGTGGGCCACCAGCGGACGGTACTGCTCACGCAAGGCAGCCCAGTCGTAGCCGTGCATGTTTTCGACGTAGAAGAAGTCGCGGAAGCGGCGCCAGACCTCGTCGAAGATCGCCGTCCACTCCTCGGCAGGCACCCGGTTCACCACCAGGCCGGCCGTGGAGACGGTCTTCTTGGAATCCTTTCCATTCGGCGTCGCGTCATAGAGGTTGTACTGCCCCTCCTGCGTCACCAGCACGCGGGAGCCGTCCATCGATACCGTGAAGCCGTTCATTCCTTCGGCCAGCACGGTCTCCTTGCGGTCTTTCAAGGAGTAGATCCGCACGGACGGCTGCCCGACTCCTTCCCGGCCCAGGAAGCCGGCCGGAAACTGCGCGTAGAGCAGGTTGCCGTCCTTGGTCAAGGTCAGGCCGTCGTAGTTGTCGAACGGCGCCGGGATGGGCACGACCCGGTCGGCCAGGCCTTCGAAGTCGATCTTTGTATACTCCTTCTTCTTGTCCTTTTTCTCGTCCTTTCCGTCCTCTTCCTTCTTCTCTTCGTCGAACGTCACCTCGTCGCTCTCGAAGGGCAGAGGATTCTTGACGTCCTTGCGCAGGGCCAGGGCGAAGATGCCCGTGTTGCGGTCGTTGGCGTAGTTGAACTCGAAGCCGTCGAACAGCGGGGCGAACTCGCGGGCGGCCAGGTAGTACAGGTACTCGCCCTTGGGGTCCCAGGCCGGGCTGGCCTCGTGGAACATTTCGGAGGTCACCCGGCGCGGCTTGCCTCCCTCTTCGACACTCCAGACCCAGATGGACCGGAGGGTGTTCGAGTCGGGCAGGGTGAAGGCCAGGTGGCCGCCGCAAGGGGACCAGACGTAGTCGCGGGTCATGCCGTAGGCGTTGTCCGCGATCTCGACAACCTTGCGGTCCGCCACGGTCAGGACATAAACCTTTCCATCCTTGTCGCCGAAGGCGATGCGCTTGCCGTCCGGCGCCCACTCCGGGTGGAAGCGCATGGCCTTCCCACCGGTGGTGAGCTGCTCGGGCTTGCCCGTGCCGTCCTGGTTGATCAGCCAGATCTCCTCCTCTCCACTCTTGTCGGAGACGAAGGCGATCTTGCGGCCATCCGGCGACCAGCGGGCCCACTTGTCGTGCGCGTTGGAGGAGCGGGTCAGGTTGCGGGTCGGACCCTTCTCGATGGGCGCGGTGAAGATGTCTCCCCGGGCCACGAAGAGCACCCGTTCGCCCTTGGTGGAGAGCGACCGGTCCTCGACGTTGCCCGCCGCGGACACCTGGGAAGGCCGGTCGTACAGGCCGTCGTGCGGCACCTGGATCGCGAGCTGGCGATCCTGCTTGGAGGCGATGTCGAGAACGTGGAGCTCGCCGTCCAGCTCGTAGACGATCTTCCCCACTCCGTCGGAGCTGGGCCAGCGCACGTCCCAGCGGTTGCTCGACGTGACCGGCTCGACCGCTCCGCTCGCGACGTCGTAGGCGTAGAGATTCAGCGTGCCGGTGCGGTCGGAGTTGAAAAAGATCCGGTCGCCGATCCACATGGGATCGCGGTCGGTGCGCGGGTTGGACGTGATGTTCTTCGTCTCGTGCGTGGCGAGGTCGAAGATGTAGAGGTCCTGCGCCCAGCCGCCCTGGTAGCGCTTCCAGGTGCGGAAGTCGCGCGCGATGGGGTTGTAGGCCATCCGCTTGCCGTCGGGCGAGAAGTCGCCCGCGCCCGAGATGGGCATGGGCAGCGCCTCGCCGAGACCGCCGTCCACGGGAACGGTATAGAGCCGGGTGTCGGCCAGGTCCCAGCCATCGCGCATCGAGCGGAAGAGCACCGACTTGCCATCCCGCGTCCAGCCCAAAACCTGGTTGTCGTAGCCCCAGCGGGGGTTCAGCGGACCGCGGGCCGGATACCAGGTGAGCTGCCTGGGCACGCCGCCCGTAGCGGGAACCACGTACACCTGCTCATCGCCGTCGTACTGGCCGGTGAAGGCGACCCACTGCCCGTCGGGCGAGTACTTGGCGAAGATCTCCAGTCCCGGGTGAGCGGTCAGACGGGTAGCGGTGCCTCCGGCCGCGGACGAGGTCCAGAGGTCGCCCGCGTAGGTGAAGACGACCCGCTCACCCTGGATGTCCGGGAAGCGGAGGAGCTTGGTCTGGGCGGATGCCTCGGCGCCGCCGACCCCGCTGAGGGCTACGCACGCGGCGAGCCAGAACGAAAGAAATCGGTTCGACATGAAGCCTCCAAAGGGATGACGACAGATAGACCCCGCCGTCCGGCGGGCTCCGGGATCTCGAATCAGAGTACGGAAACAGCGGCCCCGGGTTGCAGTCCGGTGACAACTCCACGGAGCAGATCTATTGACCCCCGTCTTACGTAGAAGAGGGTGAGGTCGGACAGCCGTGTCAAAAAGAAGGCCCCTTTGTAAGACCGACACGCCAACGGCTCCTGACGTTCCCCTGACGGTCGACTGACATCCTGTGACCACGCTTTGGACACTTTTCGACAGTCGATCGCAAACGAGGCGAAACGAACTCGCAATCGACAACACTGGTGAAAGAGATGAAATCAATCTGCTCAG
>JANOCF010001273.1:0-2805 GCA_031412055.1 Holophagales bacterium
CGTTGACTGCAAGGTTTCGTGCGCACTGGCTTGGCGAAGCGGCGAGGCAGGGTGCTCCCTGTGTGAGCGGCGATCAAGGCGCGGCGCATTGTGGGGACGAAGCTCTCCCGAATGCGTGGATGGCTTCGCGCCACGGGTAGACCCCCTCTACCCGGCGCGTGGAGCGTCGGGGGGAGTTTCAATTCACGTCAAGGTGGAGAGCGCCGCCTCCAGTGAACCCGGGAGAAAGTCCTCGCCGTGCTCCCGCTGGAGATACTCAAGGACCCTGGATACCGCCTTCCTCTGGTCCGGTGAGAGAGCATCCAGCCTTGATTGCAGCCTCCCCTGGTCGCGGGGATCGCGGCGGGGCTGGAAGCCAGACACAAGATTGCCGGGTATGACGTCAGCTTCTTTGTAGTGCTCGATGCACACCAGGAGGAACGCTGGCAGGAAGAACCGGAAGGATTCCGGGGTGAAGACAGACAGGGCCTCCGGATAGCCGATCACAGTCTGAGGGGATAGGTCGCGCCAGTGAGTTGCTGGAAAATGGGTGGCCTCCACTACTTAAAAGAATCCGGCTCAAGATCTGGAAACTCCTCAAAAACCTCGCGTAAAATGTCAAGGTAGATAGCTCCCAAGGCCTGCCCAACTGATCGGCGATAGCAGTCGAAGAACTCCGCATCGACGGCCCTTGCCAAGACTCCGACCGAACGATCTAGCTTCCCGGAGCATTCGAGCAAGGTCGTACAGATCTTCTCTGCCAGATCACGACGCATCGGTCCCTCCATTCCGAGATCTACCTGAAAAAGAAAACGACATCAACGGTCGGGAAGAACAGGCTCATGCTCGATGGAGTATCGGGACACGACGACAACGTCGTTGAAGGCTTTCCGTGTCAACTCTTCCCCGGCTTCCTTGACGAACCTTTTCCTGAATTCGGGCGTCTGGTGACGCATGAAGAATGGCAGGCCTTCTTCCTCGACTACTTGCCGCAGCCGCTGCGCAACAAGATTCCGGTCGCTACTCGAAAGAGAAGCAAGCTCGGCTTCGCAGCCGATCAGGAATGCATCTACGCCGAATTTCCAGTGTCCAGACCAGACTTCAATAGGCTCCGGGGCAACGGCTGTAAACGTAGGCAAGCAGATCTGTCCTGTATCTGCACGTAAAGAGGGCGTGGGGACATTGTCCTCCCCTCTCCCCTGATCTGCTCCAGGGCGGCTGCAGCCGGCCACAGAAGCAATGCAGGCCAAAGTAAACGCAAGTATGTGGAAGAGGCGTTTCATTGAGAGTGTCTCAGAAGATTGGAAGGGCGTTATAGAACGGATTCCCCATCGGGTGGGCTCGGCTTTTCGCCTGCAGAAGACAACGCATTTCCTTCTCGTAACTCTCGCATTCAAGAGCGGGCGCTGTCCAACTCCATCGAGCAGGAGACGAAACTTGCCAGTCATGGCTCTCTTCGTGAGCGCAAAGACAGCGGTCAACACATTTATCTCCCTGAGGAATGTACCAAGGGTAGGGATCATAACCTGCAACCTGACTGACCCGACGCCCGGCTCGGGGCTTGAACTCGGCACGTTTCTCATCCTTGTTCGCGCAGAAAAAAGCCTTTAGCCGATTCACCGCCTGCACTCTCTCGCCTAAGAGGGTTCCATTGCAGCAATCCTCCAGGTTCTACGCCCCCAATAGAGGAACAAGGCCGGGAACCTTTAGGCAACTCAGGGCTCAAACCTTGCCTATCTACAAGGAGCAAGGGAGCGTTGAATACATAGAGATAGTGGCTGGAGTTCTCCAAGTGAAGAAGAGGCTCCGGCTGGCTGTATCTGCCAATGTGAGGCATGTACCACCTATAGACGTTGTAGTGCAGTGAATCCAATGACTCAGGTCCCAGCCAACTCCCATCCACCCACTGCCCAGGCAAACGCAGAAACACCCCTGCCGCACCAGCCCCGCTCCAGTCTTCTCCAAAGGGCTCGAAGCCACCTTCCCAAACCACGCCTCCCGCTTCGTCGGTGGCGAGCACCGGCGTACCAAGGTGGTCCGTGGTCAGGTAGGTCAAGGTCGAGCCGCTCTCCGTCAGCTTGAGATCCGCGACCGGTCTCCCGTCGAAGGAAAATATGGAGCTTGCCTCCAAAAGAACAGAATCGGCGCGGTTGCGGTGCTCCCGCCCGTGCAGGAGCCCCTCCGAGCTGTACGTGGGAATCGTCTGGCGCGCCATGCAGGCGGCCTCATCCTGGCTGGCGTCCCGCAGGAAGCTCCGGCCATCGTACGTGAAGGAGGCCACCTCTTCCTCGGGCAGCGATCTAAGGAACGCGAGACGGCCGGCGGCGTCGTGGATCAGGTCCACCTGCTCGTCGCCGCTCACCACCTGGACCGTGTTGCCGGATTCGTCGTAAGCGTAGCTGCGCTCCCCGGCCGACAGCAGCCTCGGGTTGTGCCCTCCGGCAGGGTTGGCCAGGTAGGTGTAGACGTCCGTCTCCGCGCCCCGCGTCTCGGTGAGGCGGTTGCCAATCTTGTCGTACGTCCACGCACGCGGACCCCAGGGGCCGTCTCCCTGGGTGAGGAAGTAGGAGACATCCTGGTACCCGTAGATCCGGCTGTTGCCCGGATCGAGCTGGTCCGTGATCGCCTCGATGTTGCCCACCGGGTCGGTCGCGTAGAGCCAGTGCAGGAGAGCGCTCGTCCCGTCCGCCCGGACCTCGGAGGGCAGGTAGCGCTCGTCGAAGGACCGGGTCTCCGTGACACCGTTGCCCAGCGACAGGCTTGCCAACGGGCCGAAGGGCTTGTACGCGGCATCGCTCACGAGCGTGAACGGCGGCTCTCCCGCGA
>JANOCF010001274.1:0-11598 GCA_031412055.1 Holophagales bacterium
GCCGGCGAAGTACGGATCCAGGACCTTGGGGTCACCTCCCCAAACCTCGCCGATCAGGAAGAAGTCCTCACCCAGCCGCTCGCGGCTGCGGCGCCGGTGCTCCTGCCAGAAGGAGTGCTCGATGTGCTTGACCGTGTCGAGACGGAAGCCGTCGAGCCCCGCCCGCTCGGCGCGGTCGAAGTGGGCGTCCATCACGAAGTCGGCCACCTCGGGCAGCTCGGTCTTGAAGTCGGGCAGGCCGGCCACGCACGAGGTGACGTCGCCGGTCCCGCAGAAGCCGCCGACGCGCAGCCAGCTCGAAGTGCGCGGATCGGTGACGTACCTGGAGTCGTACCCGGCGTGGTTGTGGACCACGTCCAGGAGCACCTTGATGCCCCGGGCGTGCGCGTCGTCCACCAGCGCCTTCAGCTCCTCTTCGGTGCCGAAGCGCGGATCCATCTTCGTGAAGTCGTCGGCCCAGTAGCCGTGGTAGCCCCAGTCGGGGAAGCCGGCACCGGTGACGAAGCCGTCGATCTGGTCCACGACCGGGGTGATCCAGATGGCCGTCACGCCCAGCCCGGCAATCTCGTCCAACTGCTGGCGAAGGCCGGCCAGGTCGCCGCCGTGGAACGTGCCCTTGGCCCTGGGGTTGGCCTGCCGGTTGTTGCGGGGGTCGCCGTCCGCGAAGCGGTCGACGATGACGAAGTAGAGGACGGCGTCCTCCCAGCGCTCGTGCGGGGTGACCTGGACGGCCGGGGTGGTCGATGTGGGTGGAGCCGTCGCGGCAGGAGCGGCCGCGGGGCCGGAACCTGTGCCGGCACAGCCGAGCAGGAAGCCGGCGAGGAGGAACGGCGCGAGGCGCGCTCGTGAAGTCCAGAGGGATTGCATCAGCCTCCTCCCCGGGGATCTAGATCCCCCTGTCAGGATGGCCGATTGTAGGAATGCTGTGACACGGCTGTCAATCAAAATGAATTAGGACGCTTTCTGGACAGTAACACATCGTCACCCGAGAGATTGCCGAGAGCACCCGGCTACAATCTGGACAAAACACGCACAGATGCCAGGAATCTGAACGAGACTTGGGTGAGGACGCCCAAACTGGCACGGAACGTGTTAGGGATAGGAAGGCGCCTGGGCCATGCCCGGGTCAGTGAGAGACTGTGAAGGAGGGTCAAGGATGCCGAGCAGTAACGGTGGCGGGATCGGGTTGATGGGGCTGGGGCGGATCGGAAGAAGCATCTTCCGTATCCTTTACAAGAGCGAGGACGTCAGGATCGAGGCCGTCAGCGATGTCGCGGACCACGCCGGATTGGCATACCTCCTCAAGTTCGACACGATCCTCGGGCGCTTCCCGGCCGAGGTGAGCGCCGGCGACGGCCACCTCTACGTAGCCGGCCGCCAGGTCAGGATGCTCTCGGGCGAGAAGCCGGGCGACGTCAACTGGGGCGACCTCGGAGTCGAGACGGTCATCGAGGCCACGGCCAAGTTCCGCACCCGGGCCGAGCTTGAGAAGCATCTGGAGATGGGGGCCAAGCGGGTCATCCTCTGCACGCCCCCGGCCGACCCGCCGGACATCACGGTGGTCATGGGCGTCAACGACGACCAGCTCAGGCCCGGGCACCGCATCATCTCGAACGCCTCATGCACGGCCCACGCGGCCGCGCCCGTCCTCAAGATCCTGGAGAACGCCTTCGGCATTCAGCGCGCCTTCCTGACCACGGTCCACGCCTACACGAACCAGCAGCGGCTGGCGGACGTGCCGGCCGAGGACCCGCGCCGGGGCCGCGCCGCCGCCGAAAACATCATCCCGCAGGAGACGCAGGCCGCGGAGGTCATCACCGGCCTGCTGCCGCAGCTCAAGGGCAAGCTCACCGCCCACGCCATGAACGTCCCCATCGCCAACGGCTCGGTTGTCGACCTGGTGTGCTGGCACGACCGGCCGGTGACGGTCGAAGCGATCAACGAGGTGGTGCGGACCGCGGCGGCCGGCGCCCCGTGGAAAAACATCCTGGAGTACACCGCCGACCCGATCGTCTCGTCGGACGTGCTGCTCTCCCCCTACTCGGGCACCTACGACAGCCTGGCCACCATGGTGCTGGGCAAGAACGTCTCGAAGACGCTGACCTGGTTCGACAACAGCTGGGGCTACGCCCATCGCGTCGTCGACCTGATCCGGTGCTTCCAGAAGTTCGACGGAAGGGAGGCTGCATGACCCGCAATATTCGCGTCGGTATCAACGGATTCGGCCGCATCGGCCGCAGCGTGTTCCGCATCCTCTCGGACCGCGAGGACCTGGAGGTCGTGGCGATCAACGACCTCTACGAGAACGAGCAGCTCGCCTATCTCCTCAAATACGACTCCCTGATGCGCGTCTTCCCCAAGGAGGTCACGGCTGATGAGGAGTCGATGTACGTCGGCGGCAAGCGCATCGAGATGACGGCCGAGCGCGACCCGTCGCTGATCCCCTGGGGCAAGCTCGGGGTGGACATCGTGATCGAGTCCACGGGCGTCCACACCACGAGGGAGGCGCTCGCCAAGCACCTGGCCGGCGGCGCGAAAAAGGTGATCCTGACCGTCCCGGCCAAGGACAAGATCGACGCCACGATCGTGCTGGGGGTCAACGACGACACGCTCACGCCCGGGCACAAGCTGGTCTCGAACGCCTCCTGCACGACCAACTGCCTGGCGCCGCTCGCCAAGATCATCGACGAGCGCTTCGGCATCGACGAGGGGTTCATCACCACGGTCCACGCCTACACCAACGACCAGCGCCTGGCGGACGTGCCGCACAAGGACCTGCGCCGGAGCCGGGCGGCGGCCCAGAACATCATCCCCACCACCACCGGCGCGGCGCGGGCCGTGGGCGAGGTGCTGCCGCAGCTCAAGGGCAAGCTCGACGGCATGGCCATCCGCGTGCCCGTGCCCGACGGCTCGATCGTCGACCTGGTCGCCCGCCTGCGGGCCAAGCCGTCGTTCGACGAGGTGAACGCCGCGGTGCGCGAGGCGGCCGAGGGCTCCCTGGAGAAGATCGTCGAGTACAGCGAGGTGCCGCTGGTCTCCTCGGACATCATCGGCAATCCCCACTCGTCGATCTTCGACGCCCTGTCGACCAAGTCGGTCGCCGACGGCTACATCAAGGTGGTGGCCTGGTACGACAACGAATGGGGTTACTCGAACCGCGTGGTCGACCTCATCGACCGGCTCGTGGCGGTCGGGGGACTGGAAGGATAACAAGGAGGAGTCGATGGCGACGGCGGTAAAGGACCTGACGGTAGACGATCTGCGCGAGATGATCGCGGAAACGGTGCGCCAGACGCTGGAGGATTATCTGGCCGATCTGCGGCTGCTGTTTCCCGCGGCGAGCGCGGCGGCTGCGGCGATCACCCAGCCTCTGGAGGTGGAACCGGAGGACCAGGACCCCAGGCCGCTGGCGGACCGTCCCCTGAAGCCGTCCCTGGATCATTAGGCAGCGCAGGGCAACCCATGGCGAAACGGGTAGGCATTCTGACCGGCGGGGGCGACGTTCCCGGCCTCAACGCGGCCATCAAGGCGTTCGTGTGGCGCATGCGTGAGGCGGGCTACGAGGTGCTGGGCCTGCGCCGCGGCTGGGCCTCCCTGCTCAACATCGTCCCCTTCCACGGCGCGGACAACTCGTCGTGGATCCTGCCGCTGACGCGGGAGAACACCCGCACCATCGACCGCAGCGGCGGCACGGTGCTCCACACGTCCCGGATCAACCCGGCCATCACGAGTCCTGATGCCATCCCCGAGCACCTGCGGGACTCGGCGCCGCCTCCCGGCCCGAACGGCAAGGTGGACCTCACGGCCGCGGCCTTGAAGACGCTCGAGTTCCTCAAGCTGGACACCCTGGTGGCGATCGGCGGCGACGGCACGCTGTCGTTCGCCCGCCGCCTGCATCTCGAAGGGGTGAAGATCATCGGCGTGCCGAAGACCATGGACAACGACGTCTACGGCACGGACTACTGCATCGGCTTCTCCACCGCCGTGACCCGCTCGGTGAACTTCATCAACGACCTGCGGACGGCTGCCGGCTCGCACGAGCGCTTCCTGGTGGTGGAGCTGTTCGGGCGCAACTCCGGGGAGACCTGCCTGATCTCTTCCTACCTCGCCGGCACGGACCGGGCCCTGATCGCCGAAGTCCCCTTCGACGCCGGGGCGGTCGTGGAGATGATGGCGAAGGACAAGAGGTCGAACCCCAGCAACTACGCCGTGGCGGCGATCTCGGAGGGCGCCTATCCCATCGGCGGCCAGCCGTTCGAGTCCGGCGAGGGCGACGCGGTGGGCAACAAGGAGCTTGGAGGCGTCGGCCGGTACCTGCGGGAGGAGCTTCAGAAGAACACGGGCGACCGGGTCATCTACCAGCGCCTCGGCTATCTCATGCGCTCGGGTCCGCCCGACTCCCTCGACCGACTGGTGGCGAGCAACTTCGCCAACCTCGCCGCGGACCTCGTCCTGAGCGACGAGGCCGGCCGGCTGGTGGCGATCCGCGGCGGACGCTACAAGACCACGCCCATCGAGACCCTGGGCGAGGGGACCAAGCGGGTCAACGTCTCGCGCTTCTACGACACCGAGCAGTACCGGGCCAATATCGTCGGGGTGATGGACCTCCCGATGTTCCTGTGCTGAATGGTCGATCCCATCCAGGTTGATCCAGTTCCCCCTCTCGCTGCCAAGGCCGGGGAAAAGGGAGCCTCCATTCTCTTGCTGGTCTTCGCCTGCCTGTTTCCGACCTTCGCCACCTGGCTCTACTTCGTCCGGCTCTCCGGCTCGGACTGGGCGATGTACGCCTATGGCGCCACCAAGGTGGTCCAGTTCGCGCTGCCGGCGATCTGGCTTCTCGCGAGGCGAGGCCGGGGGCCTTCTTTTCTCCCTCTCCCGCAGAGCGGGGAAGGAAAGGGAAAGGGGGTTCTTTGGGGGCTTCTCTCCGGCGCGGCCGTCGTCGCCCTCCTCCTTCTGACCTGGCGCCCGATTCTCGCGGCCAGCCCGGCCTTCGCGGGGACCGCGGCCGCCGTCTCGGAGAAGGTAGCCTCCTTCGGGATCGACTCGGCCGCGAAGTTCTTCCTTCTCGCCGCCTTCTACTCGGTGATCCACTCGTTCCTGGAGGAGTACTACTGGCGCTGGTTCGTGTTCGGGCGGATGCGCCGGAAGCTGCCCGTGGGCTTGGCGATGGTGGTGTCGAGCCTCGCCTTCACGTCGCACCACGTGCTGGTGGTGGGACAGTACCTGGGCCGGTTCGGGCTCCTGACCTTCGCGGTCTCGCTGGTGGTGACCGCCTCCGGTCTGCTCTGGGCCTGGATCTACCAGCGCACCGGCCGCAGCGATCGCCTCGTGGGCCCCTGGCTCAGCCACGCCCTGGCCGACGCCGGGCTCATGTGGGTAGGCTTCCAGATGTGGAGCGGTTAGCCTTCCCCGGCTCCCGCCAGACTCGCCGCCAGACTCGCCGAGTACCCCACCATGACCTCGCGGAACTCTTCCCTTCCGGGAAGAGGCTGCTCCGTATCCGGGTCCACGAACTCGGGGACGGTCTCCCGGAGCAGGCGCTTCCACTCCTCCGGCCTTGAGGTGTGGGTGTAGAGGGTCTCCAGCCCCTGCAGGGCCTGCACGATCGCGCCCCACCAGCCGTTGGCACGGGCCAGGGACAGGCCGTGCAGCAGGTTCGCCTCCTGCGCCAGCAGGCTGGCCATCACGTCCCGGTTCCCGTCGCGGTACTCCCGGTGATAGTAGCTGCCGAGACCCGCGATCGCCTCCGTGAACGCTCGCGCGCACGCCAGCTCCGAGCCGCTCCAGAAGCGCTCGAACAGGCCCCGGAAGAAAAACGGCAGGGCCGGATGGATCCCGTAGTTGTCACCCCCGCGCGGGGTCAGCAGGCCGGACTGCGCGGCCCGGTCCAGCAGCTTCGTCCACGGCTCCCGCCCCAGGTCGCGGATCGACCCCAGGCACCAGGGTGCCTCGGGATGCCCCATCCAGCAGAGGACGTTCAGGTCCACGTAGCCGCGGAACAGGTGGAGCAGCGCGAGCCTCCGCCGCTCCTCCTCCTGGAAAGCCCGGTCGTAGCCGTAATGGAGCGAGTTCAGCAGCGCCAACGAAGACCCTTCCCCCGGGCCTGCCGGCGACGCCGGCGACGCCGACAGCACGGGCTCCCCCAGCCGCAGGTCGGCCAGGAACGCCTTCACCTCGTCCGGCTTCCGCCAGCCCTCCCGCAGCGCCTCGCCCAGGAGGAAGCTCAACGTCAACGGGTTCCCCTGGGAGAACTTCAGCAGCGGCGCGAACGGGGGCAGCTCCCGCGCCAGCAGGCCATGACCGGCCGCGATCCGGATCGCCAGCTCGCCCCGCTCCTCCATGGGCATGGGCGGCAGCGCGATCCGGCAGGGGATGTCCCCAAGCCACTCCTCCTCCGGGCGCCGGCCCGTCAGCAGGACCTTGCAGCGGGTCTCCGCCAGGTCCTTCAGAAACTGCGCCAGGAAGAGGCGCTCCTCCTCGGACCATAGCGGTTCGGAGCCCGGCGGGAAGCCGCCGATCAGCTCGACGTTGTCCCACACCCAGATGACCGGCGACTCGCGGAGCACCTCGAGGGCGGCAGCCTTCCGCTCCTCCGGGCTCGCCGAGGCCCAGGAGACGCCGGCTCCCTTCAGCCGGTCGTCGAACACGGCCTCGAAGGCGTCGAACGGCGCAACCGGCGCGCCCTGCCCGCCTTGATCGTTGCTCTCGAAGTTGGACCAGAGGACCACACCCTTGTCCTCGTCCTCTCCATACCCGCCGCGCTCGCCGCGCATACCGCCCGACTGCTGGTACCAGAGGGCGAACTCCCGCGCCAGGGAGGTCTTGCCCGCGCCCGCGAAGCCGTGGAGGAGGACCGTGCCGTGCACGTCGAAGGCACGGTCCAGGGTGAACATGACCTCGGGCCGGTCCACGAAGCCCCAGACCGGCGGCTTCGGAAGCTCCGTCCCCTCCCGCACCGGCGGCTCCTCCTGACGGTCGCGCCGATGCGTCGCCCCACGTGCCCGGCGCCGCTCCCCGGGATCGCAGAGAGGCAGCGGAGTGGCCTCGTGAATCAACGGCGCGAGCCAGTCGTCCACATCCACGATCCCAAGGATCGACTCCCGCCGCACGCCGCGCAGGAGCTGCCCGCGCAGGATGCCGGCCGCCTCCCCTACTGGAGAGCCGTCGGCAATCCGGCCGTAGAGGTCGCTCAGCACCCGGGTCGAAGTGGAAGAGGGAAGCGTCCACGGCAGGGCCACCACCGCCTGCGGGCCGGAGCGCATGATCTCGGCGGCCAGCGACTGGTAGGCGAGGTCCTGATCGTGATCGTCGGGCGCTTCGCCCACGGGCGAGGCCGGGCAGCGGCCCGGTCCGGTCGGGTCGGCAGCCAGCCGCTCCAGGGTCTCGATGCGGGCCGTGGCCGACTGGCAGGCATGGAGCACCACCAGGGAGATCTTCGTCCGCGCCACCAGGTTGCCGATCTGGACGCCGTCGACCAGGCGCCGGGTCTCCCCGCCTTCCAGGTCCTCGAACAGCAGGTAGCCGCGCGCGCCTCCCCGGCGGCGGGTCCAGGTCCGCCGCGCCAGCCGGTCCCCCTTCTGGACGAAGGCCGGGTCCACCTCGCCCGCGAAGTCCTGCGGGTTGTCGGTGAACACTCCATGGCCGTCGAAGTGGAGCGCGTGGTACGGCCGGCCCGCCTCCATCGCCTCGCTCAGCACCTTGGCCAGCCGCTCGAAGGTGGGCGGCCGGAGGAAGTCGAAGCGCAGACGGTCGCTCATGTCGGCCGAGGCCTGCAGCAGCGCCCGGGCCACCGAGTGGAACGGGATCTCCAGGGTGCCCGCGGGACGGCCCACCACGTAGAGGACGCGCAGCGGCGTTCCTGGCGGGATCGGAGGGATCGGCGGCTCCGGTCCACGAGGCAGGGAGGGCAGCCGGGCGAAGCTCGCCACCTGGGGCGCCAGCCAGCCGAGATCGGGATCGCACAGCAGCTCCCAGGGGACCGCCCAGGTCTCCAGGTGGTCCGACTGAACCTCGATGCGCAGGCTGTGGAGGTCGCGCGCGGCCTGCTCGTAGTGCCAGCGGGCCTTGCCGTCCATCGCGAACACCTGCCGGAAGATCTCCTCGCCCCAGCGCCGGAGGTCGTACTGAAGATCCGCCACGGGCTTGCGCGCCGCGGGGTTCGGACAGGTGAGGAAGTTCTCCAGGTAGAAGCGCAGGCGGCTGCGGTCCCGCTCGGTCAGCTCGAACAGGAGAGGCACCTGCGAGGTGAAACCGCTCCCGCCCTGACCCGCGTCATAGTCGACCGCGACCAGGCTTCCCCCTCCGGAGGTGAGGCTATGACGAAGCCTGAGGACACGCATCGAGCCAGAAGCCTCCTTCCGGGCGGAGCCGGAAACGCCTCCGCGCAGAGATACAAAGGCACGGGTACCTTATTGTATCCCTTTCTTGTCTGCGGCGGGGGACCGGGATCGGCCCGGGATCAGGCTTTGTCGAGGCGCAGGCTCAGCCGGCGCCGGCCCGCGGGGGTCGGAACCGCCTGGAGGAGGATGGATCTCTCCTCGGACGACAGGACTCGGCTGTCCACCAGGGTACCCAGGCACCAGGAGCGGTCTCCAGGCGATTGAAGGGTGTCCACCAGGGCCATCGCGTCCGCCGTGCGCACCGGAATGCCCGCCTCAAGAAGCTCCGACAGGGCACGCCGGCGCGCCCAGCCGTCGGCGAAGACCTCCACGACTCCCCGCAGCTCCCCGGAAGTGAGCTGGCGGACGGCGGTGAGCCGGTCCCGGAGCAGCCGGAATCGGGTGGTCAGGACGGGCACGGCAGCCAGCTCCTCGGCCAGGCTCCCGCGCGCGGCCGCGGCCGGCTCGGGAGCGGGGACGGGAACCGGTATCGGCGCGGGCTGAGCTGGAGCGGGCTTCGGAGGCGCCGGAGGGGGAGAAGGAGCAACAACGATTGGAGTTGGCGCCGGCTGAACCGCCGGGGCTGCCTGAATAATCGGGACCGGGATCGGGGTCGGAGCGGGCGCGGGAGCCGCCTGCACGGGCTGAGGAGCTGCCGGAGGAGGCGCAGGAGGCCGCGCGGTGACGAATCCCACGGGCGGTCCTGGCGGGGGACGGAGAGAAGGCTCCGGGCCGGCCAGCTTCGTCTCCAGCGTCCTGAGCCCCTCCTGGATGACCTCGCCGCGCTGTTCGGGATCGCGCATCCGGGTGGCGACCGACCGCAGGGTGGACGGATCCAGCTTCTGCATCTGGTTGACCGCCTGGATCAGCTCGGCGGGAGGCTTGGTGCCCTGGTGGGCGGCGATGGCCTCCACCAGGTCGTCCGCCCCTTCGAGACCGAGCCCGGTGATGAGGTCCGAGCGATCCCGGGGTGAAAGGCTCCGCACCGCCCGCCAGGCGCGGACCACGACACGGACGCGCGCCAGGGGCGATCTGGCGTCCCGGAGCTGGGCGATGAGCTCCGCGGCCGGATTGGTGTTCGGCGGCGTCGGCGGCGTCTGAGCCATCCGTTACGTCCGCCCTATGCCCGGGGAGCCGGCGGGTTGGCGGACGACTCGACCGTGGTCACCTGCTTGACCAGCGTCTCGCCCACGGCGCCCGGGAGCTTGGAGATGTCCTGCAGGAAGCTCTTCAGGTTGACCCCGGCGAGCTGCTCCATGATCGGGGAGAGCTGCGAGAGCACCTGCACGACGTCCTGGCTGAGCCTGGCGGCTCCGGTGCCCTCGTGGCCGTTGCCGTTGCTGATGATCGTGGTGGTGCCGGCGCGGGACAGAGGCTCGGCCACGGCGGCGGCGATCTCGGGCAGCACCTTCAACGCTTCGATGGAGAGGCCGGCCTCGTTGTAGAGCTTGAGCGCTTCGGCGAGCAGGCGGCGGGACTCGGCCTCGGCTTCACCCTTGGCGCGGATCGCGTCGGCTTCGGCGAGACCGATGTCGCGGCGCATGACCGACTCGGCCTCGGCCTTGGCGATACCCTCGGCTTTGACCGCCTGGGCCGCCTCCTCGCGCCGCTTTCTGTCGGCCGCGGCCTGGCGCTCGACGCGGTACTGCTCGGCGTCGGCGTTGCGCTCGGCCTCGTACTTCCGGGCGTCGGCCTGCTCGCGGATGGTGGCGTTGAGCTCCAGCTTGCGGCGCTCGACCTCCTTGTCCGCGATGGTGATGTCCTGGACCTTCATCTCCATCTCGCCGGCCTTCTGGGCCTGGGCGCGGGCGACGTCGACCTCCTTCTGGATGGAGGCCTTCTTGAGCGAGAGGCTCTTCTCGGCCTCGGCGATCTCGGTGTCCACCCCGAAGCGCTTCTGCTCCTTCTGCTGGCGGGCGGACTCCTCTTCGACCTTGGCTTCCCGGTCGGAGAGCGCGGTCGCGATGCGGGCGTTCTTGAGCGCTTCCTGGATCTTCGGCTGGCCCAGGGAGTTGAGGTAGCCCTCGTCGTCCTGGATCTCCTGGAACACGAAGGACTTGAACTCGAAGCCCATGCCCTCGAGGTCGAGGTGGGCCTCCTCGCGCACGCGCTCCTGGAAGCGCTTCTGATCCTTGTAGAGCTCCTCGAGAGTCAGGGTGCCGATGATGCCGCGCAGGTGGCCCGCCACGGTCTCCTTGATCGTGGCCCGCACCTCCTCGACCGGCACGCCGAGGAAACCTTCGGCCGCGCTCTTGATGTGTTCCGTATCGCCGTGGATCTTGACCTGCGCGACCGCCTTGACGTTGATCGGGATGCCCTGGGAGGTGTAGACGTGCTGCAGGTCGATGTCGAGCGTCATCATGCGCAGCGAGAGGATCTTGTAGTTCTCCCAGGCCGGCAGGACGAAGGTACCGGCGCCGCTGATGATGCGCAGCCCTTCCTTGGACATCAGCTTCTTGCGGCCGTAGACGATGAGCGCCTCGTCCGGGCCGGCCTTCTTGTACAGAATGCGGAAGAGGATGTAGAAGAGGATCAGGCCGAAGAAAACGGCGACAACGATGCCTATGGGGGCTAGGGATTCGGGCACAGGCGACCTCGTTCCTGAGAAGTAGAGGACGATTTTACCACGAGGAGGGAAACCCCCCATTCCGAGTGAGCCGGGATGGGGAAGTATTTCGGGTTGGCGGAGGGGGTGGGATTCGAACCCACGAGCCCTTGCGGGCCGGCGGTTTTCAAGACCGCTGCTTTCAGCCGCTCAGCCACCCCTCCGTGTCGGGCGCTCGAACCGCGGGGAGAGCTTACTCCGGAGCCGTGATCCGCTCCAGTCCCCCCATGTAGGGACGCAGCGGCTCCGGGATCACCACCGAGCCGTCCGCCTGCTGGTAGTTCTCCAGGATCGCGATCAGCGTCCGGCCCACGGCCAGCCCCGAGCCGTTCAGCGTGTGCATCAGCTTCGGCTTGCCGCCGCCCTCCGGACGGTAGCGCAGGTTCGCGCGCCTCGCCTGGAAGTCCTCGCAGTTGCTGCAAGAGGAGATCTCCCGGTAGAGCTGCTGGCCCGGCAGCCAGACCTCCAGGTCGTAGGTCTTGGCCGCGCCGAAGCCCATGTCGCCCGTGGACAGGGTCATGCGGCGGTACGGCAGCTCCAGGATCTCCAGCACCCGCTCGGCATTGCCTGTCAGCTCCTCCAGCGCGTCGTAGCTCGTCTCCGCGGTGGTGAGCT
>JANOCF010001275.1:0-3039 GCA_031412055.1 Holophagales bacterium
GTCGAACCGGGCGCCGAGGCGGGTCTTGACGGAATCGAACCCGCGCTCGACCGGCTGCGTCGCGCTGAGGAAGGCGCGCTTGAAGACGGAGGCTTTTTCGTGGTCGGCCATGCCGGGCGCGAGGTGCAAGAGACGGGCCTAAGCTTCCGGGGAGAGGGGATCAAATCCGTCTATGTGTAGACACCGGGATCGCCCGCCGGATCTTCTCCGTGCGCTCCAGATCGATCTCGGCCAGCGCGATGCCCGGACCGTCCGACGCCGTGGCCACCGGGATGCCCCAGGGGTCCACGATCATCGCGTGACCCCAGCTCGCCTTGAGGCCTGCATCGTCGTGGTCGCCGTGCTGCGCGGGCGCCAGGACGTAGCACTGGGTCTCGATGGCGCGGGCGCGCATCAGCGGCTCCCAGTGGTCCTTGCCCGTGGCCAGGGTGAAGGCCGCCGGGATCATCAGGATCTGCGCTCCCTGGTCCACCATCTTCCGGTAGAGCTCCGGAAAGCGGAGGTCGTAGCAGATCGACAGGCCGAAACGGCCGAGCGGGGTGTCCACCACGGTCACGCTCTCGCCGGGCTTGCAGGTGTCCGACTCGGCGAAACGGACCCCGCCGGGCACGTCCACGTCGAACAGGTGCATCTTCCGGTAGGTGCCCAGGATGGCGCCGTCCGGACCGAAGAAGACGCTGGTGTTGAAGCAGCGGTCGGCCTCGTCGCTCTTCTCGTTGAAGGAGCCGAGGAGCAGGTGGATGCCGAGACGGCTGGCCAGCTCGGCGAAGCGCGTGCAGGTCGGCCCGTCCAGCGGCTCGGCGCGGCGGACCTTCTCGTCGTGCGGTCCCAGGTAGTTGGTGTTCTCGGGGGTGGCGACGAAGCGGGCGCCGTACCCCGCGGCCCGCTCGATCAGGCTCCGGGCGCTCTCCCAGTTGGCCTGCTCGTTGGAAGTGCAGTTGAGCTGGACGACGGCGGCGAGAAACATGGGGCGAGTTTGTAGCACATCCTGACGCCTCTGTGACCAGCACGCCATGGATTCGTCACCCCCAGGGTCCAATCTAGTTCTGGCGCGGTGGAGAGGTAAAAAGACCCTTGGAAACGATCAACCCATTGCTGTTCCTGATTGCAGCCACCTCCTTGGTGATCACCCTCGCCGCGACCGGCGGGGCGCTCCGCCTGCTCTCACGCCCGCGCCGCGTTGCCGCGCCACGGATCCTGCCTCCCATCTCCGTCCTCAAGCCGCTCAAGGGCCTGGACGAGGGGCTGTATGAGAACCTGGCCTCCCTCGCGCGGCAGGACTATCCGGACTTCGAGCTGGTGCTCGGCACCGAAGACCCGTCCGACCCGGCGCTCGCGGTCGCCCGGGAGCTTCGCGGAGCCTTTCCCCAGGTCCGCATCACCATCGTAGCCGGGGCCGCCCCGCTGGGCTACAACCCCAAGGTCACCAACCTCGCCACGATGGCGCGGCACGCCCATCACGAGCACCTGCTGATCTCCGACTCCAACGTCCGCGCCCGCCCGGAATACCTGCGGGAGCTGGCGGCGGAGATGACCGACGGGGTCGGACTGGTCACCAGCGTCCTGGCGGGCACGGGCGAGGCGAGCGTCGGAGCCCTGTTCGAAAACCTCCACCTGAGCACGTTCGTGGCCGCCTCGGTCTGCGGCGCGCAGCTCGCCGGACATCCCTGCGTGGTGGGCAAGTCCATGCTGTTCCGCCGCCGCGACCTCGAGTCGCTGGGCGGCTGGAGCGCGGTGCGCGACGTGCTCGCCGAGGACTACGTGCTGGGGCGGAAGTTCCACCAGGCGGGCAAGCGGGTGGCGCTGTCCAGCCACGTGCTGCCGGTGATCCACGGGCAGCGGACGGTTTCGGCCTTCCTGGAGCGCCACCTGCGCTGGGCGCAGATGCGGCGACGGCTCTCGCCTCTCTTCTTCTTCGAGCCGCTGCTCAACCCGGTGCCCTGGCTGCTGCTGGAGGCGATCGCCGATCCGATGGCCCCGATAGCCCTCCTGGGGATCGTCCTCAAGGTCCTGGCCGACGCGGTCCTCGTCCGGCGCCTGCGCGGCGAGGCACTCCCATTCAAATCCCTGCTCTGGATTCCGGTCAAGGACGTGCTGATCCTCGGCGTCTGGATGGCCGGAGCCTTCCGCCAGACGATCTGCTGGCGCGGCAACCTCCTTCAGGTCGGCCCAGGCAGCGTTCTCTTCCGGAGGACAGCATGATGTGGAAGCGGGTCGTCTCTCTGGACCAGGCCCTGCTCCTCGGCGTGCGGCGCTGGGAGTCGGCCGGGATGACGCGGGTCATGCGCACGCTCACCCACCTGGGCGACACGTCCACCTGGATGATCGTCGGCCTGGCCCTGGGTCTCTCGGGCGGCCAGGGTCCGCGCTACGCCTGGCTCCTGGGCCTGGGAGCCGCCATTGCCGTCATCGCCTCCCAGGTGCTCAAGCGGCTGTGCTGCCGGGCGCGCCCGAGCTGCGGCATCGGAGGGTTCGCCGCCCTGGCGGAAAACCCGGATGCGTTCTCCTTCCCCTCGGGGCACACGGCCGCGGCGTTCGGCATCGCCGTGGCCCTGTCCGGCGAGGGCTCCGGCTTGGGAGCGCTGACGCTCACCCTGTCTTCGGGGATCGCGGTCTCCCGCGTCTACCTGGGCGCTCACTACCCGCTCGACGTGGCCGCGGGCACGCTGCTGGGGACGCTCGCCGGATTCGCGGCGCGAGCGATCGTCGGGCTGGCTTGAGCGCGGATTCCGCTCTCACCCCTGTCGTCGCGTCCGTGGAGATGGGCTACGGGCACCTGCGCGCGGGCCACGCCCTCGCCGACCGTCTCGGCACGCGGGTCGTGCACGTGGACCGCGCTCCCCTGGTCGAAGCGGACGAGCAGCGTCTCTGGCGGGCGTCCCGCCGCTTCTACGAGATCACCTCCCGGGCCTCGCAGCTCCCCCTCGTCGGTGCTCCCATGCGCTCGGTGCTCGACTCCCTGACCGCGATCCCCCACCTGTACCCCTACCGGGATCTCTCGGCGCCCACCTTCCAGGTCCGGTCGCTGGACCGGCTGAT
>JANOCF010001276.1:0-3233 GCA_031412055.1 Holophagales bacterium
CGGCGACTTCCCCGGTCCGCCCATGGGCAAGCTGCTGGGGAGAGGAGAGGAATGAGCGACTTCAGCGAGCTGGTGGACCTCGCGGCCGAGCGCCTCGGCGGCGCGGTGCTCGCGGCCAACGACGAGTTCTTTGCCCCCAAGGAGAACCTGCTCAAGGCGTCGGCGCCCGTCTGGATCGAGGGGAAGTACACCGACGCCGGCAAGTGGATGGACGGTTGGGAGACCCGCCGCCGCCGCGAGCCCGGCCACGACTGGTGCCTGATCCGGCTAGGTCTGCCTGGGGTGCCGCGCGGGGTGGTCGTAGACACCGCCTTCTTCCGTGGGAACTTCCCCGAGTCGTGCTCGCTGGAGGCCTGCGCGGCCGACGGCTACCCGACGGTCAAAGAGCTGTTCGCCGAAGAGGTGAAGTGGACCGAGATCCTGCCCTGGAGCCACCTCAAGGGAGACTCGCGCAACGTCTTCACCGTTCAGAAGGACATCGGGAGGGTGACCCACCTCCTCTTCCGCATCAACCCGGACGGCGGCGTTGCCCGCCTGCGGGTCCATGGCGACGCCGTGCCGGACTGGGAGCGGCTCACCCGGCGCCCGGGCGAGATCGACCTCGCCGGCGCCGAGCACGGCGGGCTGGTCCTCTCCTGCAGCGACATGTTCTTCGGCAACCGCCACAACCTGATCCTGCCGGGTCCGCCGCTCGGCATGCACGACGGCTGGGAGACGAAGCGGCGGCGCGGCGACGGCCACGATTGGGCCATCGTGCGGCTGGGGGTCCGCGGCTCCGTCCATCGTCTGGAGATCGACACCAGCTTCTTCAAGGGCAACGCGCCGGGGACCGCCTGGGTGGAGGGGATCGACGCGCCCGAGCTTCAGGCCGGTTCCCTGGTCGGCGGCTGGCAGGAGGTCCTTCCGAAGACTCCGCTCCAGCCGCACACCCTGCATCGGTTCGACGATCTCGCGGCGGAGGGGCCTTTCACCCACGTCCGCCTCGGCATCCATCCGGACGGCGGCGTGGCGCGGCTGCGGGTCTTCGGCACGCTGAACACCCTCGACCTGCTGAACGTGCTCCCGGAGGCCAGCGTGCAGTCGAGGCTCCAGGCGTGCTGCGGCTCGCGAGCCTGGATGGAGACGGTGGTCCGGGCAAGACCCTTTGCTGACCCGGACGATCTCTTCAATGCGGCCGACCGAGCCTTCGACGAGCTTGGCCGCGACGACTGGATGGAGACGTTCGAGGCCCATCCCCGGATCGGCGACCGGGCTGCCGGAGACGATCCGGGGAGCCGCTGGTCGACGGAGGAGCAGGCGGGTACCGACGACGCCTCGCCGGAGATCCTCGCGGAGCTTGCCGAGGGCAATCGCCTCTACGAGGATCGCTTCGGCCACGTCTTCCTCGTCTGCGCCACGGGCAAGAGCGCCTTCGAGATGCTGACTCTGCTGGGCGATCGCCTCGGCAATGACCCCGACACCGAGCGCCTCGTGGCGGCCGGGGAGCAGAGGAGGATCACCCGCCTGCGCCTGGAGAAGCTGCTATGGCCCTAGAGGTGTTTGGGATCACGACCCACATTCTCGACACTGCGCGGGGCCGGCCGGCGAGCGGGGTGCAGGTTGCGCTGGAAATCCGCGAGGATGAGGGTTGGATGGAGATCCGCCGTTCGACCACGGACGCGGATGGACGCGTGAAACGGCTCCTGCCCGAGGATCTGTCCCTGCGGGCCGGAACCTACCGGCTTACCTTCGACCTCGCCGCCTGGTTCGAGGCGCAGGGGATCGAGTCGTTCTATCCGGAGGCGTCGATCGTATTCCTCGTGCGGGACCCGGACCAGCACTACCACGTCCCGCTCCTCCTGAGCCCCTTTGGCTACTCGACCTACCGGGGGAGCTGAGATGCCGATCACGCTGGCCGGAAACGGCTATGGGAAGTCCGCGGTTCGCCTGGTAACCGTGCGGCACCGTCCGGATGCCCACGAGCTCAAGGACGTAACGGTCGCCATCCGTCTGGAAGGGGATTACGAGGCGGCCTACCGGGACGGGGACAACAGCGGTGTCCTGCCCACGGACACGATGAAGAACACGGTCTATGCCCTGGCGGCCGAGCATCCGTTCGAAGCCATCGAGGACTTCGGGCTCGCGCTCGGAGAGCACTTCATCCGCGATGCGCGCGTGGCGGCTGCGAGGATCGAATTGACCGAGCATCTCTGGGAGCGGCTGGATGTCGGAGAGACGCCCCATCCGCACGCCTTCCGCCGAGCCGGCAGCGAGAGACGGACCGCTGTGGTGACCCGAACCCGGGAAGGCGCGAAAGTGCGCGCGGGTCTCGAGGATCTGGTGGTGATGAAGACCGCCAGGTCCGCCTTCGAGGGCTTTCCGAGGGACCGTTACACGACCCTGCCGGAGACCTCGGACCGCCTGCTCGCCACGTCGGTCCGCGCCACCTGGAGCTACACCCGGGAGGATGTCGCGTTCAGCAGTCTTTGGAGCGAGGTGCGGCGCCTGCTCCTGGAGACCTTCGCGGAGCACGACAGCCGCTCGGTCCAGCAAACCCTCTACGCGATGGGCGGGGCGGTGCTGGAGTCGCTGGACGTGGAGGAGATCCACCTCGTCATGCCGAACATCCACCACATCCCGGTGGACCTGACCCGCTTCAACCTGGAGAACCGCAACGAGGTCTTCGTGTCGACCCCGGAGCCTTATGGGCTTATTGAGGCGACTCTGCAGCGGGGGTAAAAGCCGGAAGTGCGGTACGATCCGACATGTTGTGAGGAATCTATGAAAACGAGCTACACGGCTGTCGTTCAGCAGGATGGAGACTGGTGGATCGGGTGGGTTGAAGAGATCCCCGGTGTGAACAGTCAGGGACACACGCGCGAAGAGCTGCTGGAGAACCTCCAATCGGCCTTGCATGAGGCTCTGGAAATGAATCGCGAGGAGGCTCTTGCCATCGCGACAGGCCCTTATGAAGAGGTCAGCATCTCCGCGTGAAGCGTCATGAGTTGGTCTCCCACCTTCGAGAGCAAGGGTGTCGTCTGGTGCGGGAAGGTGCGAAGCATTCATGGTGGGGGAACCCGGTGAACAATCGTCGTACCGCAGTCCCCCGGCATACGGAGATCAACGATCTTCTAGCTCGGAAGATCTGTCGCGACCTGGGAATTCCAAGTCGCTGATCTGGATCAACCCCGCCGGCTCTCGAGGATCTTCACGAACGACCTGCCCCGCAGCTCCTCCAAGCTGAGTCCTGACCG
>JANOCF010001277.1:0-5158 GCA_031412055.1 Holophagales bacterium
GCCGCGCTCGCCGAGCTTCCCCTGCTGACCCGGGCCGAGCTGGACCAGATCCTCGTCGAGTGGAACGACCACGGCTCCGAGTATCCGGCCCAGGCCTGCGTCCATGAGCTGTTCGCGGAGCAGGTCGAGCTCACGCCCGACGCCCTGGCCGCTATTTTCGACGGAGAAACCTGTACCTACCGGGAGCTGGACGCTCGGGCCAACCGTCTCGCCAACCACCTCCGGGAGCTGGGCGCCGGGCTCGGTGTGCCCGTGGCAATCTACCTGGAGCGCTCGCTCGACATGGTGGTGGCGACCCTGGCCGTGCTCAAGGCCGGGAGCACGTACATCCCCCTGGACATCTCCTACCCGGAGGAGCGCCTGGCCTTCATGCTCCAGGATGCCGGCGCGCCCGTGCTCATCACCCGCGAGCACTGGCTCGGACTGTTTCCGGGCTCGGTCTCGACCGTCTGCCTGGATCGCGACGCCGCTCTCCTGGAGCGGAAGAGCAACCTTGCCCCCGAAGTGGACTCCGCTCCCGAAGCGCTCGCCTACGTCATCTACACCTCGGGCTCGACGGGCAAACCCAAGGGCGTGGCCGTGCCGCATCAGGCCATCGTGCGCCTGGTGCGGAACACCAACTACATTCACATCCGGCCGGACGACGTCATCGCGCAGGCCTCGAACACCTCTTTCGACGCGGCCACCTTCGAGATCTGGGGAGCGCTGCTCAACGGCGCCCGCATGGTCGGGGTGAGCAAGGAGACGATGCTCTCGCCGCGCGAGCTGGCCGCGCAGATCCGGCGCGACGGCATCACCACGCTGTTCCTCACGACCGCCCTCTTCAACCAGGTGGTGCGCGAGATCCCCGACGCCTTCCAGCCGCTGCGGACGCTGCTGTTCGGCGGCGAGGCGGTCGATCCGGCCCGGGTGCGCCAGTGCCTCCAGGCCGGCCCTCCGGAGCGGCTGCTCCACGTCTACGGTCCGACCGAGAGCACCACCTACGCCTCCTGGCACCGGGTGGAGGACATTGCCAACGGAGCGCCGACCGTGCCCATCGGCCAGCCGCTGGGCAACACGACCCTGGTGGTGCTCGACCCCGAGCTCAACCTCGTGCCCGTGGGAGTGACGGGCGAGCTCTACATCGGCGGCGACGGCCTGGCCTGGGGCTACCTCAACCGTCCCGAGCTGACGGCCGACCGCTTCGTGCCCGATCCCTTCGGTATCGGAGGCATCCCGGGAGAGCGTCTCTACCGGACCGGCGATCTGGTGCGCAGGCGGGCGGCGGACGGAGCCATCGAGTTCCTGGGCCGGGCCGACTTCCAGGTCAAGGTGCGGGGCTTCCGCATCGAGCCGGGAGAGATCGAGGCGGCCCTCGTAGCTCATCCGGACGTGCGGGACGCCGCCGTGCTGGTGCTCGGCGAAGGATCGGACAAGCGGCTCGTCGCCTACGTGGCCGGAGCCGCCGCTCCTGACCTCCGTGATCCCCTCCGCGGGCACCTTTCCAACCGTCTCCCGTCCTTCATGATCCCGTCGGGCTGGGTCTTCCTGGAGTCGCTGCCGCTCAACCCCAACGGCAAGGTGGACCGCCGTGCCCTGGCCCGAATCGAGCCGGAGATGCCGGAAATCGCGGAGACCGGAACCTCAGGCCATGTCGCTCCGAGGAGCCCCGTGGAGGAGCTGCTGGCGGGCACGTGGGCCGAGCTTCTGAATGTCTCCCGGGTGGGCATCCACGACGACTTCTTCGACCTTGGCGGTCACTCGCTGATGGCCACCCGGCTCGTCTCGCGGCTGCGCGAGCTGTTCCTTGTCGACCTGCCGCTGCGGACCGTGTTCGAGGCGCCGACCCTGTTCGAGATGGCGCAGCGGATCGAGCGGGCGCAGGAGGAGACGCACGGCGTCGGGCTCACGCCTCCGCCCATCCTGCCGGCCTCGGTGGAGGAGCGGGGACCATGGCCGCCGCTCTCCTTTGCCCAGGAGCGTCTCTGGTTCCTGGACCGGCTGGAGCCGGGCACCGCGTTCTACAGCGTGCCCGTGGTCCTGAGGATCGCAGGCGGGCTTGACGTAGCAGCGCTGCACGCGGCCCTCCAAGGCATCGTCCGCCGCCACGAGGCGCTGCGCACCACCTTCGACCAGCGCGACGGCACCCCCTTCCAGGTCGTCGCGCCGGACCTGCGCATCCCCCTGCCGGTGATCGACCTCTCGGGCCTTCCCGCGGAGCGCCGCGAGCCCGAAGGCGCGCGGCGGCTGAAGGAGGAGGTTGTCCGGCCGTTCGACATCGCCGCCGGGCCGCTGCTGCGGTCGCTGCTCTTCCGGCTGGACGGCCAGGAGTGGCGGGCCTTCTTCAACCTCCACCACATCGTGGCCGACGGCTGGTCCCTCGGCGTGCTGGTGCGCGAGCTGGGAGTCTTCTACGAAGCTTCTACCGGGCTTCCGGATCTCCCCGTCCAGTACGTGGACTTCGCGATCTGGCAGCGCGCCTGGATCGAGGGCGAGGTCCTGGAGGCGCACATCGCCTACTGGAAGGAGCGGCTGCGCAATGCGCGCACCGTCCTCGACCTGCCCACCGACCGGCCGCGTCCGCCCGTGCAGACCTTCCGCGGCGCCACCCGGCCCGTGGCCCTGCCTCCAGACCTCTCCGCCAGCCTCGCGGCTCTGGGACGCAAGCAGGGCGTGACCCTGTTCATGACCCTGCTCGCCGCCTTCCAGACCCTCCTCTTCCGCTACACCCGCCAGGAGGACGTCGTCGTCGGCTCGCCCGTGGCCGGCCGTTCCCGGCGCGAGGTCGAAGGGCTCATCGGCCTCTTCGTCAACACCGTGGTCCTGCGCGGTGAGCTGGCCGGGCCTCATGGCGCCGGTGAGCCTACCTTCGGCGGGCTTCTGGAGGCGACCCGCGCCGCCGCGCTCGGCGCCTTCGCCCACCAGGAGCTCCCCTTCGAGCGCCTGGTCGACGAGCTGAAAGTCCAGCGCAGCCTGGCCCGCCACCCGGTCTTCCAGGTCGTGCTCGCCCTCCAGAACACGCCGGCCGAGGAGCTGCGCCTCCCCGGGCTCATCCTGGAGGCGGTGGAGACCGAGGGCGGGACCTCCAAGGTCGACCTCCTGCTCTCGCTGTCCGAGATGACCGGCACCCTGGAGGGCATCTGGGAGTACAGCACCGACCTGCTCGACGCGGGCACCATAGACCGCATGACCGGCCACCTGGAGACCCTGCTGGAGGGGGCCGTGGCCGATCCCGGCAGCCCGCTCTCCGACCTGCCGCTCCTCACCGGCGCGGAGCGCCAGCAGGCGCTCGCCGAGTGGAACGACACGGCCGAGCCCTTTGCAGGCGTCTGCTTCCAAGAGGTCTTCGCGGCCACGGCGGCGCGGGTGCCGGACAAGGTCGCCGTGGTTTTTGGAGACCAGCGTGGACATCAGCGGCTCACCTATGCCGCCCTGGCAGCCCGGGCGCAGCGTCTGGCCGCGCACCTGCGCTCCCTGGGCATCGGACCGGAAGACCTCGTGGGCATCTGCGCCGACGAGGGGATCGAGCGCGTGATCGCGGTCCTGGGCGTCTTCCGCGCGGGCGGGGCCTACCTGCCGCTCGACCCGTCGCACCCCAAGGAGCGGATCGCCTGGATGATGGAGGACGCCCAGGTGCGGGTCCTCCTCACCCAGGAGAGCCTGCTCGCCGTCCTGCCGGACACCGAGGCGGAGATCGTCACCCTGGACGGTCTTTTGGACAAAGCGCTGGAAGCAGGTAACGAGGAGGTTCCTGTTGTCCCGCCCGCCGAATCCTTGCCGGACAACCTCGCCTACGTGATCTACACCTCGGGCTCGACGGGCCGGCCCAACGGCGTGCTGGTGCGGCACCGATCGGCGGTCCACCTGATCGGCCAGGCCGTCCGGCAGGCCGGGGTGGACGAGGGGAGCCGCGTCCTGCAGTCCGTCTCCTTCAGCTTCGATGCCTCGGTCCTGGAGACCTGGATGGCCTTCGCGACCGGCGCGACGCTTTGGGTGTCGCGGCGCGAGGTCCGGATGTCTGGCACGGCCTTGGCGGAGATGATCCGGCGCGAGGGGATCACCCACGCGGTGTTGCCCCCTTCCGTGCTGGGCAGCCTGCCGAGCGAGGCCTTCCCGTCGCTGAGGACCATCCTGGTTGGGGGCGACAGCTGTCCGGGCGAGCTGGCGACCCGCTGGTCGCCGCCTCAGAGATCGTCCCGGCTCCTCAACTGCTACGGACCCACGGAGACCACCATCTATGCCGTGGCCGGGGAGTGCCGCGGGACCTTCCGCAAGGAGCCGCCCATCGGCCGGCCGCTGGGCAACATCCGGGCCTACGTGGTGGATCCCATGGGGCGGCCGGTGCCCGTGGGCGTGCCGGGCGAGCTGTGGCTCGGGGGCGAGGGCGTGGCGCGCGGCTACCTCAACCGGCCCGGCCTGACCGCCGAGCGCTTCCTGCCCGATCCCTTCGCGCCGGCGGAGGAAGGCGGTGCGCGCCTCTACCGGACGGGCGACCTGGTCCGCACCCTGCCGGAGGGTGACATCGAGTTTCTCGGGCGCGTCGACCGCCAGGTCAAGGTGCGCGGCCTGCGTATGGAGCTGGGCGAGATCGAGGCGGCCCTGGGCCAGCACTCGCTCGTGGCCGAGTGCGCGGTGCTCGCCCTGGGCCAGGGATCGGACAAGCGGCTCGTGGGCTTCGTGGTGGCGCGGCCCGGAGGGGACGACGCGTCCGTCGAGGGACGGGGGACGCGCGATCTCATCACGCAGCTTCGCGATCACCTGCGCCAGACCCTGCCGGAGTACATGGTCCCGGCAAGCTTCCTCTTTCTGGAGACCATGCCTCTCACCCCCGTGGGCAAGGTGGACCGCCGGGTCCTGTCCCAGATGGACCTCGCCTTCGACTGGGAGGTCGAGCGGATCGAGGCGCGGGACGTCCTGGAGCTGGAGCTGGCGCGCCTCTGGGGAGAGGTGCTGGGCATCCCCCGGATCGGCGTGCGCGACAACTTCTTCGAGCTGGGCGGACACTCGCTCCTGGCGGTGCGCCTGGTGGAGCAGGTGCAGCAGCGTTTCGGGCGGGACCTGCCCCTCGCCGTGCTCTTCCAGGGCGGCACGGTGGAGGAGATGGCGGCCCTGCTGCGGGACGACTCATCCGGGCTCGCCCGCTGCCTGGTGCCCATTCATCCAGAGGGCAAGGCAAAGC
>JANOCF010001278.1:0-2858 GCA_031412055.1 Holophagales bacterium
CCGGTAGGGCCGGGCCGCGGCTCGGCCGCCGGCTCGGTGGTCTCCTGGGCCCTGAAGATCACCAACATCGATCCGCTCCAGTACGACCTCCTGTTCGAGCGCTTCCTCAACCCCGACCGTATCAGCATGCCCGACATCGACATCGATTTCTGCATGCGCCGCCGGGGCGAGGTCATCCACTACGTGGCCGAGAAGTACGGCCGCGACAGGGTGGCGCAGATCATCACCTTCGGGACCCTGGCCGCCAAGGCCGTGATCCGCGACGTCGGACGCGTGATGGGGCTGCCCTACACCAAGGTGGACCGCATCGCGAAGCTCCTCCCCGACATGACCAAGTCGCTCGCCGTGGCCGCCAAGGAGGTCGACGCGCTGCGCATCGAGATGGAGAAGGACCCCGAGGTCAAGCAGATCGTGGAGGTCGGGAGCCGCCTTGAAGGGCTCACCCGCCACGCCTCGGTCCACGCCGCCGGTATCGTGATCACGCCGCGCTGCCTGGACGACCTCGTGCCGCTCTACAAGGTCATGAAGGGTGACGAAGAGCAGATCATGACCCAGTGGGACATGAACATCATCGAGAAGCTCGGCCTTCTCAAGATGGACTTCCTGGGTCTGCGCACCCTCACGGTCATCGACGACGCCATCAAGATCCTGCGCCAGCAGGGTGTCGACCTCGATCTCGACAACCTGCCGCTGGACGACCCCGAGGTCTTCCGTCTGTTCTGCGAAGGGCGCACGAGCGGCATCTTCCAGTTTGAGTCGCGGGGCATGACCGACCTGCTGCGCCGCGCGCGGCCGAGCAAGTTCGAGGACCTGGCCGCCTTCAACGCCCTCTACCGCCCGGGCGCGCTGTCCGTCGGCATGGTGGAGGAGTACATCCAGCGCAAGCTCGGTACGCGCAAGACCCGGTACATCTTCCCCGAGACCAAGGACATCCTGGAGGAGACGTACGGCGTCATCGTCTACCAGGAGCAGGTGATGCTGATCGCCGTGGCCGTGGCCGGCTTCACCATGGCCGAAGCCGACACGCTGCGCAAGGCGATGGGCAAGAAGAAGGCCGACGTCATGGCCCAGATGAAGGAGAAGTTCGTCGCGGGCGCGGAGGCGCGCGGCCGCCAGCGCGAGAAGGCGGCCGAGCTCTGGGACTACATCGAGCCCTTCGCGGGCTACGGCTTCAACAAGAGCCACAGCGTGGCCTACGCCATGGTGGCCTATCAGACCGCCTACCTGAAGGCCCACCATCCCGTGGCCTTCATGGCGGCCATGCTCAACTCCGAGCTTTCGTCTTCGGACGAGATCGCCAAGTACATCAACGAGTGCCGCCAGAACATGGGGATCGCCGTCCTGCCGCCGGACATCAACGAGAGCGGCTACGTCTTCACCGTGGTGGACGGCAAGATCCGTTTCGGTCTCGGCGCGGTCAAGGGTGTAGGCGAGGGAGCCATCGAGTCGCTGATGGAGGCCCGCCGCCGTCTAGGCCGCTTCAAGAGCGTGGCCCAGATCGCCACCGAGGTGGACCTGCGCCTGGCCAACCGCAAGGTCTGGGAGTGTCTGACCAAAGCCGGCGCGTTCGACGAGTTCGGCCATCACCGCGCCGCGGTCTGGGAGTGCCTGGACGGCATCCTGGACTACGGCCAGCGTCGGCGGCGCGAACTGGCCGAAGGGCAGAGCAACCTGTTCGGCGCCCTGCTCGGCGGCGGCGCCGGCGGCGATGGCGGCTCGCTCATGCGCGAGCCCGTACCTGATGCTTCCAAGCCGGCCTGGCCGGAGCGCGAGCGGGTCAAGTACGAGAAGGAGGCCCTGGGCTTCTATCTCACCGGCAACCCGCTCACCGAGCACGCCGCGTACCTCGAGCGGCTCGTCACCCACAGCCTCGCCGCGCTCAAGGAGGGTGCCGAGGGCACGGTCACCGTGGGCGGCATCGTCAGCGGCATGAACCGGGTCAAGATCAAGAGCGGTCCCAATGCCGGAAAGTTCATGGGCCGCTTCGTGCTGGAGGACCTGGCGGGGAGCCTGCCCGTGACTCTCTTCGCCAGCCAGCTCGAGAAGTTTGGCCATCTGATTTCGGACGACGCCGTGGTGCTGGTCAAGGGCCAGCTCCGCGAGCGGGGGAGCGACTTTGAGCTGACGGTCGAGGAGATCGTGCCCGTGGCCAACCTGGGCCCGTCGCTCGCCGAGCTGGAGCTGGTCCTGCCGCCGAGCCTCACGACCAGCAAGATCCGGGAGCTGCGCGACCTGCTCATCGAGCACGTCGGCCAGGTCCCGGTCACCCTCCAGGTCCGTCTCCCGGACCGCACCGTCTGGATCGCTCCCCGGGACACCTTCAAGGTCCAGTTCGGCCCCGAGCTGGCGGCCTCGCTGGAAGGCATCCTCGGCCAGGGCAGCGTGCACGAGCGGTATCACGGCCTGCCGAACTGAGAACGCCCAAGTCTGTGGACCCACTGGGAGCGCCGCGTCCCCGCCGGCTCTTTCTTTTTCTTCCAAGCCTTGGCGTTCCCGAGGCTATCTCCCCCATTCGGCCAACCTCGACTCACGCAGTCCCTGACCTTTCCAGTGCGCTTCGCTTGAATACGCGGCTCCCCGGCCACGCGGAACGGCGGCGTCCTTGGACACGGAGGCCGCCGTCCTTCTATGGCGCGCCCTGCCAAACTAGAGATAAAGGGGAAGCGTTCCCCAACGTGTACGGGCGCTGTGCGCTGATGGGAAGACGTTCCCCATCGCGTGCGTGCGATGTACGCCGTTGGGGAGGCGCTCCCCAACGTGTACGCGGCTTGTGCGCTGGCGGGGAGACGTTTCTCGTCGCGTACGGGACGCGCGCGCCGTTGGGGAAGCGTTCCCCATCGTGTACGGGGCTTGCGCGT
>JANOCF010001279.1:0-1558 GCA_031412055.1 Holophagales bacterium
CGCAGGGCAACCGCACCCTCGGCAAGTTCCACCTGGTGGGCATCCCGTCCGCGCCGCGCGGCGTGCCGCAGATCGAGGTCGCGTTCGACATCGACGCCAACGGCATCGCCCACGTGTCCGCGAAGGACCTGGGCACGGGCAAGGAGCAGAAGATCACGATCACCGCTTCGAGCGGTCTGAAGGACTCGGACAGCGAGCGCCTGGTGCAGGAGGCCGAGTCGCACCGGACCGAGGACCAGGAGCGCCGCCGCCAGGTGGAGGCCCGCAACCGTCTCGACGGCCTGGTCTACAGCACCGAGAAGACCTACGAGGAGCACAAGGAGAAGCTCGGTCCGGACGACAAGGGCGAGCTGGAGCGCGCCATCGCCGAGGCCCGGCGCGCGCTCGAAGGCGGCTACGCCGCTGCCTTGGAGACGGCCACCGAGCAGCTCACCAAGGCCTCCCACAAGCTGGCCGAGGTGATGTACGCCTGTCAGCAGGGCGGGCAGCCCGGGGCGGGCGCGGCGGGTGCGGGTGCTGCTGGAGGCAATCCGGGCGCCGGCGCCTCCTCGGACGAGGTGATCAACGCCGAATACGTGGACGTGGACGACAAGCGCTGAGCAGGTAGATCATGGCGCCGCTGAAGAAGATCTACCTCGAAGAGCTGGGCCGCATCCAGGACCGGATCAACAGTCTCTTCGAACAGGCGCTTCTGCCCTCGGAGTACGACGACCGCGAGGGGGGCCTGCCCGGAACGTGGGCCCCCTCCGTGGACGTTCTCGAGACCGAGGACGCATATCTCCTCTTCGCAGAGCTGCCGGGCGTCCGGAAAGAGGACATCCAGCTTCAGGTCCGGGACCGGCGGCTGGAGCTCACCGGTCGCCGCCAGGCTCTCGGAGAGAACCGGAACTTTCTCCGCATGGAGCGAAGCTACGGACCCTTCCGCCGGGCGTTCGACCTGGGAATGCCCGTGGACGCCGAGAACATCTCGGCCTCGTTCGAGGCAGGCATCCTTCGGATCCATGTCCCGAAACGGGCCGGAGGCGCGGCGGCCACCACGGTGGCGGTGAAGGAAGACGAGGGTTGACATGACTACCCGTCGACGCAAGGCCGAGCAGAAGTACGTGATGATCAGCGTGGTGGCCGAGCGCTACGAGATCCATCCTCAGACCCTGCGGCTCTACGAGAGGGAGGGGCTGATCAAGCCGACGCGGAGCGCCGGCAACACCCGTCTCTACGACGAGGAGGCGCTGCGCCGCCTGGAGATCATCCTGACCCTGACGCGGGAGCTGGGCGTCAACCTGGCCGGCGTCGAGGTCATCCTGAACATGAAGGAGCGCATGGATCAGATGCAGGGAGAGGTCGACCGGCTGCTCACCTATGTCCGGGAGATCGCCCAGGAGCGCCGCCAGGACTCCCAGCAGCACGCCCTCGTGAAGCTCGAAGGCGGGGCGCTGATCCGGCGACGGCAAGGATAGACGAGCGGTATAGCTCTTTCGCGGCCGGTGGAGTTGCATCCACCGGCCGTTTTTGGTTGGCCCACACCCCCCCCGCCCCCCCACCCCCTCCACCCAAGTCC
>JANOCF010001280.1:0-6859 GCA_031412055.1 Holophagales bacterium
CGATCGAGGACGTGGCCTCGTCCAGGATCAGGATGCTCGGGTCGAAGGCCAGGGCGCGGGCAAAGGCGATGAGCTGCTTCTGTCCGACCGAGAGGCCCGCCCCCCGCTCCCGCACCGGCGAATCGAAGCCGCCGGGCAGACGCTCGATGAACGGCAGCGCGTGCACCTCGCGCGCGGCCCAGCGCAGCCGCTCGTCGTCGATCGATTCTTCTCCCAGGCGGATGTTGGCGCCGACGCTGCCGGAAAACAGGAAGACGTCCTGCAGCACCATGGCGACGCTCCGGCGGAGGCGGACCAGATCCCACTCGCGGACGTTCCTGCCGTCCACCCGTATGGCCCCGCGGTCCACGTCGTAGAAGCGCAGGAGGAGGTTGGCCAGCGTGCTCTTGCCCGCGCCGGTGTGACCCACCACCGCCAGGGTCTCCCCGGGCTCCACCCGGAAGGAGATCCCCTTGAGGACCGGCTCGTTCTCCTTGTAGGAGAACCAGACCTGGTCGAACTCGATGGCCCCGCGCACCTGCTGCGGCGCGTAGGCGGCCGGCGGCGAGACGATGTCCACCGGTGTATCCAGCATGCGGAAGATCCGCTCCGACGCGGCCATGGCGCCCTGGAGAAGGTTGTACTTCTCGGACAGGTCGGCCAGCGGCTGGTAGAAGCGCTGCGCGTACTGGAGGAACGCCAGCAGGGCGCCGATGGAGATCAGGCCGGTCAGCACCCGTCCGCCGCCGAACCAGAGGATCAGGCCGATGCCGATCGACGTGATCAGCTCCACCCCGGGGTAGAACACCGCGTAGTAGTAGATGCCGCGGATGTTGGCGTCCCGGTGGGCGTCGTTGATGGTCTCGAACTCGCGGTAGGCCGGCTCCTCGCGGTTGAAGAGCTGGACGATCGGCATGCCCGTGATGTGCTCCTGGAGAAAGGAGTTGATGCGGGCGATCTTGACCCGCACCTCGCGGAAGCTGTTCCGCGCCTTCGCCTTGAACCAGAAGGTCAGCGCCAGCAGCAGCGGCACGATCGAGAACGCCACCAGAGCGAGCCGCCAGTCGAGCCAGAAGAGCACGCCCACGATGCCGGCCAGGAGCAGGACGTCACCGAGGATGGCCACGATGCCCGCGGAGAAGAGCTCGTTGAGGGCGTCGACGTCCGTGGTCACCCGCGTCACCAGCCGGCCGATGGGGTTGCGGTCGTAGTAGGTGATGGGCAGGCGCTGCAGGTGTCCGAACACCTGCCGGCGCATGTCGTTCATGATGTACTGCCCCATGAGCTGCATCACGTACCCTTCGACGTACAGCACCAGGAACGTGAGCACCAGGGCGCCGAAGTAGATCAGGGCGGTCACCATCAGACCCTGGGAGGCGACCGCTGCAGGCTCCATCCCCCGGGCGAGCAGGGCGTCCCGCACCCAGAGGCTGACCCCGGACAGCTTGTCGCCCGCCTCCGGTGGCCGGATGAAGAGGTCCATGGCCACCGCCACGGCCAGCGGACCGACGAGCTGAAGGGCCGAGGAGAGGATGATCAGGGCCACCGCCGCCACGGTCATGCCGCGGTAGGGGCGGAGATAGCCCAGCAGGCGCCGCATCAGGCGCGCATCGTAGGCCTTGCCAAGGGCCTCTTCCTCGTGTTGGCCGGCTTCCTCGCTCATGGGGGAAAGATATCACCGGGGCGTAGGTCCGTAGGGCGCAGCATGCTGCGCCCTCTTCGCCCCAACGGCCACTTATGCCTTTTCATCTATTCCCTTACTGGTGTACACTCACCGCAGTCTAACGAGTAGGTACAGAATTTCGGTTTTCGCCGTTCTCGGGGGGTTTGCCGTGCCGCCGACGTTGAACCAGCTTTTGAAGGAGATGGTTGGCCAGGGAGGGTCAGATCTCCACATCACGACCAACTCCGCGCCACAGATCCGGGTGGACGGGCACCTGCGCCCGCTCACCTATCCGGCGATGACGCCGTCCGAGACCAAGCAGCTCGCCTACTCCATCCTCACGGACAACCAGAAGCACCGTCTGGAAGAGGACCTGGAGATCGACCTCTCCTTCGGCATCAAGGGGTTGGCCCGGTTCCGCGCCAACATCTTCCACCAGCGCGGCGCCATCGCCGCCGTGTTCCGGCAGATCCCCTTCGAGATCAAGAGTTTCAAGGAGCTGAACCTGCCCACGGTGGTCGAAAAGCTGTGCGAGAAGCCGCGCGGCCTGATCCTCGTCACCGGCCCCACCGGCTCGGGCAAGTCCACCACGCTCGCCGCCATGCTCGACAAGATCAACCGCGAGCGCGCCGAGCACATGATCACGATCGAAGACCCGGTCGAGTTCCTGCACTCGCACAAGAAGTGCCTGGTCAACCAGCGCGAGGTGCATGCCGACACCCACGGCTTCGCCGCCGCCCTGCGCTCGGCCCTGCGGCAGGACCCCGACGTGGTGCTCATCGGCGAGATGCGCGACCTCGAGACCATCGAGTCGGCCCTGCGCATCGCCGAGACGGGCCACTTGACGTTCGCCACCCTGCACACCAACTCGTCGGCGCAGTCCATCAACCGCATCATCGACGTGTTCCCGGCCCACCAGCAGGGACAGATCCGCGCCCAGCTCTCCCTCGTGCTCGAAGGGATCGTCTGCCAGGCGCTGCTCCCCAAGCAGGGCGGCAAGGGGCGCTGCATGGCCATGGAGATCCTGATCCCCAGCCCGGCCATCCGCAACCTGATCCGCGAGGACAAGGTCCACCAGATCTACGGCATGATGCAGGCCGGCCAGGCCAAGCACGGGATGCAGACGTTCAACCAGTCGCTGGCCGCGCTCTACTTCAAGCGCCAGATCTCCATGGAGACGGCGCTGTCCCGCTCTTCGATCCCCGACGAGCTGCAAGAGATCATCAACCGCGGACCCGCCGCGCTGAACCCGAATCTCGGGGTGGAAGTCCCAAGGAGTTAGCCCATGCCCAGTTTCGAATGGAAAGGCCGAACCCGCGCAGGAGGCAACCAGGAGGGCGTGCTGCTCGCCGACTCCAGGGATGCCGCCGTCGCCGTGCTGCGGCGGCAGCAGATCCAGGTCGTCAACATCCGCGAAAAGGGCCGGGAGTTCAAGCTGCTCCCGCGGATGCCCATGAACGTCAGCCGCAAGCGCATCGCCATCTTCACCCGGCAGTTCTCGGTGATGCTCGACGCCGGCCTGCCGCTGGTGCAGTGCCTGGAGATCCTGGGCAACCAGGAGGAGAACGCCACGTTCGCGCAGATCATCAACGACGTGCGCAACGACGTGGAGTCCGGCATGTCCATCGCCGACTCCATGAAGAAGCACCCCAAGGCGTTCGACAACCTGTTCGTCAACATGGTGGCGGCCGGCGAGGCGGGCGGTATCCTCGACGTCATCCTCCAGCGCCTGTCGGCCTACATCGAGAAGGCCGTCAAGCTCAACAGCCAGGTCAAATCGGCCCTGATGTACCCGGTCGCGGTCATGCTGATCGCCGCCCTGGTGGTGTTCATCATCCTGTGGAAGGTCATCCCGGTGTTCGCCCAGCTGTTCTCCGGCCTCGGCGGCGAGATGCCGATGCTGACCCGGGTCGTCATCTCGGCCAGCAACTTCGTCGGCCGGTACGCCATCTTCATGGCGCCGCTGCTCTTCGCCGGCTTCATCGCGATCCAGCGCTATCACAAGACGCATCGCGGTCGGCGCGTGCTCGACGGCCTCATGCTCAAGATCCCGATCATCGGCATGCTGCTGCGCAAGATCGCGGTGGCCCGCTTCTGCCGCACCCTGGCCACCCTGACCGCCTCCGGCGTGCCGATTCTCGACGGCCTGGAGATCACGGCCAAGACGGCCGGCAACGCCATCATCGAGGACGCGGTCATGGCCGTGCGCAAGAGCGTCGAGGAAGGCAAGACGATCAGCGAGCCGCTGGCCGACACCAAGGTCTTCCCGGCGATGGTGGTGCAGATGATCAACGTCGGCGAGCAGACCGGCGCCCTCGACCAGATGCTGTCGAAGATCGCCGACTTCTACGAGGACGAGGTGGACACGGCGGTCGAAGGCATGATGAAGCTGATCGAGCCGCTCATGATCACGGTCCTGGGCGTGGTGATCGGCACCATCGTGGCCGCCATGTACCTGCCTCTCTACTCGATCCTTACGCAGATCGGGTAGGGTAGACGCTCCGGCCGATCGGACCGTAGAAATGAGAGGCGGCGGTAGACGTTCGACCGCCGCCTCGTCGTCTCTCCCCATGTCGAACCTGACCAAGCAGCTCCGGTGGTACATCGCCATCCGTGTCGTCGCGATCGGCAGCGTGCTGATCCCCTACGGCCTGATCCAGATCGGCCCCACCTCGGCGCCGCCCGCGATCGAGGGGAGCACCCCGCCTGCCGCGCCGGCGATCAGCGCTCCGGCGACGCCGGCGCTGGTAGGCCCCCCGGCGCCGCCGCCACAGCCCGAGCTGCTGCGGCCGGAGGTCGTGTTCCAGCTCGGCGGCATGACCTTCCTCGCCACCCTGGTCTACATCGCGCTGCTGCGGATCCTCCGCGACCGGCCGACGATCCAGGCCTACATCCAGTTCTTCGGCGACCTGCTGCTCATCACGGCGCTGGTCTACTACCTGGGCGGCATCGAGAGCCCGTTCTCGATGCTCTACCTGATCGTCATCGCGGTGGCCTCGACGCTGCTGCGCCGCCGGGCCGGCATCACGGTGGCGAGCGTCGCCAACGTGCTCTACGTCGGGCTGGTGCTCGGAATCTACTTCCACTACATCCAGCTTCCGCCGGGCGCGCCGGGGCCGGAGACCGTGCCGGTGTACCGGCTGGCCTACAGCATCGCGGTGCACTGCTTCGGCTTCTATGCCGTGGCGATGCTCACCTCCTACCTGGCCCACAACGTGGCCCGCGCCGAGCGCGAGCTGGAGGAGAAGAGCGAGCACCTGGCCGACCTGGAGGTGGTGCACCGCGACGTGATCCAGTCGATCAGCAGCGGCCTGATCACCACCGATCTCGGGGGCGTCATCACCAGCATCAACCACGCCGGGCTGAACATCCTGGGCCGGGGCGAGGCCGAGCTGGTCGGCAAGCGGCTCTACGAGGCGGACCTGCTCTCTCCCGAGAGCTGGGCGGAGCTGACCGCGGCCAGCGAGACCCAGGGCACGCTGCGCGCCGAGGCCGAGCTGGAGCGCGACGGCGGCAGCCAGCACGTGGGCTTCTCCATCTCGCAGCTCAACGACGCGGACGGCCGCCACCGCGGCTACATCGTCATCTTCCAGGACTTCACCCGCTGGCGGAAGCTGGAGCAGGAGCTGCGGATCAAGGACCGGATGGCCGCCGTGGGCGAGCTCGCGGCCGGTCTCGCGCACGAGATCGGCAACCCGCTCGCCGCCATCTCCGGCTCGGTCCAGATGCTGTCGAGCTCGCCCAACGCCACGCCGTCGCAGCGCAAGCTGACGGAGATCCTGCTCAAGGAGAGCCAGCGGCTGGACCGCACGATCAAGGGTTTCCTGCGCTTCGCCCGCCCCCGCGAGAGGTCGACCGCGCCGTTCGACGTGGCCCGCCAGCTCGCGGAGAACTGCGAGCTGCTCCGCAACAGCGCCGAGGTCTCGGACCGGCACCGGATCGAGGTCCGCCTGGAGCCCCCCTCGGCCTCGCTGATCGCCGACCCCGATCAGATCAGCCAGATCTTCTGGAACCTGGCGCGCAACTCCCTGCGCGCCATGCCCGAAGGCGGCACCCTGACCGTGGTGGGCCGGCTTGTGGGCAATGTCTACACGATGCAGGTGATCGACACGGGGAGAGGCATGACGGGCGAGCAGCTCGCGAACCTGTTTCATCCGTTCCAGTCGTTCTTCGACGGCGGCACGGGCATCGGCATGGCCATCGTCTACCGCATCGTGCAGGAGCACGACGGCCAGCTCCACGTGGACAGCCGGCCCGGCGGCGGCACGACGATCACGGTGGAGCTGCCCGTGGTCCGGCCGGCGAGGATGCCCGCGGCGGTCGGCGCCGCTCCAGTCACTGCGGCAATCCCGGTGGAGACTCCCTGATGGCTGCGATCGCTGCCGAGCGTGCCCGACTTCTGATTGTCGACGACGAGACGAGCATCGTCGACTTCCTCTCGCTGCTTTTCGAGGACGAGGGCTACGCCGTGGAGACGGCGCACTCGGTGACCGAGGCGCGCCAGCAGCTGGCCAGCCGGGGCTTCGACCTCGTCCTCTGCGACGTCATGATGCCGGACGGCAACGGCCTCGACCTCCTCAAGGAGATCAAGGCGACTGAAAATGGGGACAACGGAGGAGTTCCCCACCCGGCCGTGATCATGATGACGGCCTACACCTCGACCAAGACCGCCATCGACGCCATGAAGCTGGGCGCCTCCGACTACGTGTCCAAGCCGTTCGACGTGGACGAGCTGAAGATCGTGGTGCAGAAGGCCCTGGAACGGGAGAAGCTGGCCGACGAGAACGTGTACCTGCGCCGCGAGCTCGAGCAGAAGTACACGTTCAACAACATCATCGGCAAGAGCCCGCGCATGCAGGCGATCTTCTCCCTGGTCGAACGGATGGCGCGCACCAACTCGACGGTGCTGATCCACGGCGAGAGCGGCACGGGCAAGGAGCTGATCGCCCGCGCCATCCACTTCGCCAGCCCGCGGGCCAACCGGCGCTTTCTGTCGCTCAACTGTGGAGCGATGCCCGAGAACCTGCTCGAGAGCGAGCTGTTCGGCCATGAGCGCGGCGCCTTTACCGGCGCGGTGCGCGACAAGAAGGGGCTCTTCCAGGAGGCCGACCGCGGCACGCTGTTCCTGGACGAGATCGGCGAGATGACCCCCTCGATGCAGGTCAAGCTGCTGCGCGCCATCCAGGAGAAGGTGGTGCGCAAGGTCGGCGGCACCGA
>JANOCF010001281.1:0-2097 GCA_031412055.1 Holophagales bacterium
CCCGGACCCCACTGGACGCCGAACCCGGCGTGGTAGTAGTCGATGGCGACGTCGCCCAGCTCCCGCTCGGGAGTGAACAGCCCTTCGTCGACGATGAAGGTGCTGTCCTGCCGGTTGACGATGAACTCGAGCTGCCAGTTCGGATTGAGCGGCACGTCGAAGATGACGCCGAAGGCCGGCCCCTCGTCGATGCGGACGTCGAGGTCGTCGTCGATCGGGAACTCGCTGTCGGCCTGGAACTCGCCGTTGAAGCGGTAGCTCGCGGTTGGAGTGATCTCGAAGCGATGGGTCTGGGCCATGGCCATCGGCGCCATCGGCGCCATCGCGGGAACCAGCAGCAGAAAGGTGAGATAGAGGGCTTTGCGCGACATGGTGGTCTTCTCCTTGGGTGCTTCCCGGCTACTCCACTCGGCCGGGATAGCTCCGTTGTATCAGAGACGGCCCCCTTCCCACCAGATTCCGGTACGATCGGCTCATGCAGACACCAGCTCTTACCGAGGTGCGGCGGCTGCCCGAAGAGGGCCGCATGCGCCTGACCTGGAGCGACGGCCACGTCGCCGAATACGACTACAGCTACCTTCGCGGCTGGTGCCCCTGTGCCGGCTGCCAGGGACATTCGTTCAGGAAGATCCGCTACCAGCCGCCAGCCTCGCCGGTGACGGCCGAGTCGATCAAGGCGGTGGGCAACTACGCCATCTCCATCGCCTTCTCGGACGGCCACGGCACCGGCATCTACCGCTTCGACTTCCTGCGGGAGATCTGCCCGTGCGAGAAGTGCGGCGGGGTTGCGCAGGAGATGGACGTCTAGAGCAGAGGTCCCTGGAACAGGTCCCCGGGCCGGTTCAAGTTCAAAAACAGCTCCCCTGGCTCCCCAAACCGCCGGATCTCCGCCTCCTCCAGCCAGCGGACCGCCAGGCCGGGTTCGTCCGCCAGCGAGTGGAGGTCGAACCGTCCACGCCCGATCCGGGCTTCGAGAACGGCGAGGGCCGCCGGACCGTACAGGGCGCAGAGCGGCTCGATTCCACCCGTCCAGCGGGGAAGCACCAGGTCGAAGCCCGGCCGGGCGAGCTCCTCCAGGAGCGGGACGGGTACGCGCGGCAGATCCACCGCCAGCACCAGGAGTGGACTTCCAGGCCGGGCCCGGGCCGCTCCCAGGATTCCCGCCGCCGGACCTTTCCCGGGACCGTCCGGGACCGAGAGACTCCCTGGGAGGACACCGCGGCCCGCGTCTGCCACGATCACCTCCGCGCAGACCTCGCCCAACCGGCGGGCCGCCAGCGCGGCCAGAGTCTCGCCTTCGATCTCCAGGACGGCTTTGTCCCGGCCCATCCGGCTGGAGGAGCCTCCGGCGAGCACGACTCCGACGGGTGGTACGCCGATCGGTGGTACCATTCCCGCCGCATTTGAAGAAGGAGAACTAAACATGAATCTGAGCTTGCTTACCTTTGTCCTCATGCTCGCCGTCGTCGCGGGCTCCGCGTCGGCCCAGGCTCCGGCGGCCAAGCCCCATCCCCGGGTTGCCCTGGACACCAACAAAGGGAGAATCGTCCTGGAGCTCTACCAGGACAAGGCCCCGAAGAGCGTCGAGAACTTCCTCCAGTACGTCAAGGCCGGCTTCTACGACGGGGTGATCTTCCACCGTGTCATCCCGAGCTTCATGATCCAGGGCGGCGGCTTCGCTCCGGACATGAGCCAGAAGACCACCCGCGGCGAGATCCAGAACGAGGCCGACAACGGTCTCAAGAACGAGCGCGGCACCATCGCCATGGCTCGCCTCAGCGCGCCGCACAGCGCCTCGGCCCAGTTCTTCATCAACCTGAAGGCCAACGCCTCGCTCGACCACCGGGACAAGAGCGCGGGCTGGGGCTACGCCGTCTTCGGCAAGGTCGTGGAAGGCATGGATGTGGTCGACGCCATCGCCGCGGTCCGGACCAGCACCAAGGGTCCCCACGGCGACGTCCCCGTCGAGCCGGTGATCATCAAGAAGGCCAGCCTGGTCGCCGCGAAGTAGGTCCGCCGGTCGTTTCAAGGGTGGGGCGCAGCATGCTGCGCCCCTACAGCCCCAGCCTTACTTTTTCGTCTGCTTGCGGATCAGGG
>JANOCF010001282.1:0-2805 GCA_031412055.1 Holophagales bacterium
GGTGCGGGGGATGGGCCTCTTCTCTCCCCACCTGCCCAGGGAGTGGGGCGGAGGCGGGCTGTCGCTCCTGGAGTTCGCCCACGTCAGCGAAGCGCTCGGCCGCAGCCCGCTCGGACACTACGTCTTCAACTGCCAGGCCCCCGACGCCGGCAACATGGAGCTGCTCCTCCAACAGGGGTCCGACGAGCAGCGCGAGCGCTGGCTCCGGCCGCTCGCGCTAGGCGAGATCCGCAGCTGCTTCGGCATGACCGAGCCCGACTTCGCCGGCTCCAACCCGGTCTGGCTCGGCACCACCGCCCGCCGCGAAGGCGGCGAGTACGTCCTCGACGGCCGCAAGTGGTTTACCTCCTCGGCCGAGGGCGCCGCCTTCTGCGTGGTCATGGCGGTCACCAACCCCGAGGCGCAACCCCATGCCCGGGCCACCATGATCGTGGTGCCTCTGGAGACGCCCGGGTTCAGCCTCGTGCGCAACCTGCCCGTTATGGGAGAAACAGGCTCGGACTGGATGAGCCACGCCGAGGTCCGGCTCGAAGGCGTGCGCGTACCCGTGACGAACCGGATCGGCGAAGAAGGAGCCGGTTTCACCCTCGCCCAGGAGCGCCTCGGCCCCGGCCGCATCCATCACTGCATGCGCTGGATCGGGATCTGCGAGCGCGCCTTCGACCTGATGTGCACGCGGGCGGCCGACCGCGAGCTCTCCCCGGGCGAGCCGCTCGGCACGCGCCAGATCGTCCATGCCTGGATCGCCGAAAGCCGCGCCGCCATCGACGCCGCCCGCCTGATGGTCCTGCGCACCGCGTGGCGCATCGACCGCGAGGGCGCCCGCGCCGCCCGCGACGACGTCTCCCTGATCAAGTTCCAGGTGGCCGGCGTGCTCCAGGAGGTGCTCGACCGGGCCATCCAGGTCCACGGCGGATACGGACTTCTCGACGAGCTGCCCCTGGCTTTCTGGTGGCGGCACGAGCGCGCCTCCCGCATCTATGACGGACCCGACGAGGTCCACAAGACCTCCGTGGCCCGCCGCATCCTCGCCCGCTACGGCATGGAGAGGCGGGTGTGACGCTCCCAGAGGGGGCACGAGGAGAAACCAGGACCGTCCGTCCCGGCGAGGAGCTGGACGCGTCGCCTCTCGAAGCCTGGCTTCGCGAACATCTGAACGTCCCTGCCGACCCCCTGGAGATCGAACAGTTCCCGGGCGGGCACTCGAACCTCACCTACCTGCTCCGCTTCGGCAACCGGGAGGTGGTGCTGCGCCGCCCGCCTTTCGGCTCCAAGGTCAAGACGGCCCACGACATGGGCCGGGAGTTCCGGGTGCTCTCGCGCCTCCAAGGCCACTATCCCAAGGCGCCCGCCACCCTCGCGCACTGCGACGGACCCGAGGTAATCGGCGCGCCGTTCTACGTGATGGAGCGGGTCCGCGGCGTCATCCTGCGGGATCAGCGAGCCCCCGAAGGTGCCACACCGGAGCGGATGCGGAGCCTGAGCGAGGCGGTGGTGGACGGACTGGCCGAGCTGCACGGGGTGGATGTCCAAGAGGCCGGGCTCGCCGATTTCGGCAGGCCGGAAGGCTACGTCGAGCGGCAGGTGAACGGCTGGCGCCGGCGCTGGGAAGGCTCCCGTACCGACGACGTCCCCGACATCGAGCGCGCCGCCTCCTGGTTGTCGGACCACGTTCCTCCAGGGACGGGATCGACCCTCGTCCACAACGATTACAAGTACGACAACGTGGTCTTCGCCCCGGACCTCTCCCGGATCGTGGCCGTGCTCGACTGGGAGATGTCCACGCTGGGCGACCCGCTCCTCGATCTGGGCACCACGCTGGGCTACTGGGTGGATCCGGGCGACGACCCCGCGCTGCGGATGCTCCCATCCGGACCCACGGCAGTCCCGGGAGGCCTGAACCGGACCGGAGTGGTCGAGCGCTACGCAGAAACGACAGGCCAGGACGTGCCCGGGATGGTCTTCTACTACGTCTTCGGGCTGTTCAAGATCTCGGTCATCGCGCAGCAGATCTACTACCGGTTCAAGCAGGGGCTCACCCAGGACCCCCGCTTCGCCGCCATGCTCGCGTCCGTCCGCCTGCTCGGCCGCACCGCCGTTCAGGCGATCGACAAGGACCGGATCGACAGGCTGGCCTGATGGCCATCGCTCCCCTTCTCCGCTTCCACCTCAACGTCGGCGCGCGGCTCGCTCTGCGCGTGATGGTGCCGGCCTTCGGCTCGGCGGTCGGAGGGCTGATGCTCTTCGGCATCGACTTCATCAACTCCTTCTCGCTGATGCTCTTCGGCTCGAAGGAGCAAGGCGGATCGGGGATGCTCATCGCCCTCGCCTGCCTGTCCGTGGCCTGGATCGCGGTGCCGCGGGTCTGCCGGGGGCTCGACGGCTGGATGCGCCACCTGCCGGTGACCGGGCTCGCCCATCGCCGGGCCGCGATGCTCGCGGTCACGGCGGCACAGGGGTCTCTCCTGGTCCTGCTGCTCTTCCTCGCCGTGGCCGCCGCGCGGAACGGCAGCGATCCCTGGCCCGACCTTGCCGGTCTCATCGTCGCGATCCCCGCGGCAGCCCTGGCCGCCATGCCCGTGCAGCGCTTCCTCGCCCGTCCTCTGGCGCTGGCCGCCGCCTTCCTCCCCTTCTCGGGCGGATGGATACCGGTTGTCGCCGGAGCGGCTCTCTTCCTCCTCGCGGACCGGATCGCCGGCCCTCTGGGTAAAGTCCGCAAGGGGATTACGCTCGGCCGGGCGGCCCGGCATGGAACAGGACGTTGGCTCGAAGCCCGGATCGCCTGGCGTGCCCTGGGATGGAGCC
>JANOCF010001283.1:0-4220 GCA_031412055.1 Holophagales bacterium
CCCTGGGAGGGCGGTCCGATCCCGGCGGAGCACGCGATCCGCGGCTTCGAGGGGGTGACCCTGACGGAGTGGAACCCGGAGGTGACCGCGCAAGTCCTCACCGGCCTGATGGGCTTCCGTCCGGCGGGCGAGTCGGGCGACCGGCTCCGCTTCGAGGTCGCGGCCGGAGGAGCGGGCACGCGGGTGGACATCCTGGCCAAGCCGGACGCGCCGCGTGGCCATATCTCGGCGGGCACGGTCCACCATGTGGCCTGGCGGACGCCGGACGACGCGCAGCAGCGCGCCTGGCACCAGGAGCTGGTGAGCCGCGGCTTCCAGGTGAGCCCGATCCTGGACCGGCAGTACTTCCACTCGATCTACTTCCGGGAGCCGGGCGGCGTGCTGTTCGAGATCGCCACGGACCCGCCGGGCTTCACCAAGGACGAGACGGTCGAGACGCTCGGGTCCGATCTGAAGCTGCCGCCCTGGCTCGAGGCCGAGCGTGGGAAGATCGAGGGCATCCTGCCGCGGATCGAGGTTCCGACCGCGGAGAGAGTTGGAGGTGTGGCATGAGAATCCCCCCGCACATGGGCGAGCAGATCGCCGTCGAGGGCCGACCGCTCAACAAGGCCAGGGCGGCCATGATTCTGGTCCACGGCCGGGGAGCGCCGGCCGAGGACATCCTGGGTCTGGCGGGCGAGCTGGGCCGGCCCGATCTGGCCTATCTCGCCCCTCAGGCGCAAGGCTATACGTGGTACCCATACAGCTTCATGTCGCCGCTGGCGCAGAACGAGCCCGGCCTGTCCTCCGCCCTCGCCCTGCTCGACGACCTGATGGTGGGTGTGGAGGAGGCGGGCATCCCGCCGGAGCGAACGGTCCTGCTCGGGTTCTCGCAGGGAGCCTGTCTTTCGCTGGAGTATGCCGCGCGCAATGCCAGGCGCTTCGGCGGGGTGGTGGCTCTTTCGGGAGGGCTCATCGGTCCGCCAGGGACGCCTCGTGAGTATCCGGGTTCTCTCGACGGCACGCCTGTGTTCCTGGGGTGCAGCGACCGCGACCCGCACATCCCGCTGGTGCGGGTGCAGGAGAGCACGCAGGTGCTCACGCGGATGGGAGGTACGGTGACCGAGAAGATCTACCCGGGCATGGGCCACACGGTCAACGAGGACGAGATCGAGCACGTGCGGGCGATGTTGGCGGGGCTGGCGGGGTAGGGAACCCCACCGGCCCGGTGCTCACGACCTCCAGCTTCCAGTCCTCGGCCTCCGTGCCGTCCAGGTTGAGGTGACCGGCCAGGAAGTAGAGCCTCTGGGTGTCCTCGCTCCGCGAGGTGCAAAACCGGTCCTGGAGATAGAACGGCGGCGTGGCCTGGTAGTAGAGCGTCGCCTGGACCGCGGCGGGCACTCCTGATATCCCAGCCAGGCCCGCCAGATCGACCTCGTAGACCAGCGAGTCGCCGCCGCCGTCCCGGTAGTCCGGATCCTTCCCCACGCCATGTGGCTCCACGTCCTTGGCCAGGTCCGCATTCGCTCCCAGCGACAGCGCGATCTCGGTGCGCTCGGCCAGGGACAGGAACCCCTGCGGCAGGATGCGGTTGTCCTTGGCCCGGCCGCAGATCGAGAGAAAGCTCGTGGTTAGCGGTGGCCGGGCTTTCGCCTCTAGGCTGCAATCGGGTTTTTTCCCAACCGGCGCCGTGACCAGCTCCTGGTAGATCTGCGCCTGGTCCTGCCGGCGGACCACCTCGAAATGCGGCTGGAAGACCAGCTCGTCCGGATGGAGCCGCGCCGAACAGTCGGCCTTCCACCACAGCTCGCCCTCAACCGGCTTGCCGCTCTCGTCGACGATCACGCCGGCGCCGTTGGTGCGCCCCGAAGCCCAGAGCACGTTGCCCTGACCGTCCAGCACGGAAAACTCCACGAAGGCGCGGCGGAAACCCACGCCGGACGGGAACTTGTGGCCGACCTCGCTGTCGATCTGCACCGTGGCCGTGAGCTTTCCGTCCGCGCGCTCCACCTTCGACACGGCGATCCGGGCAGTCGATTGCGAAGCCTGGTCGAGCATCGCCTGCTCGGTGAGGAGCAGGGGATCGAGCCCCTTGCTCACCAGCATCGGGTCCTGCGTCCGGATCCCCAGCACGTCCGGGAACTGCTGCGCCATCTTCACGAGGAAGACGTTCAAGCCCACCAGCGTATGGCGGGCGAACCCTTCGCGCACGGGTAGGTCGATGTCCTTGCCACCCAGGGCGTACTCCGTCTCCGGGAAGTTGCTGTGCTCCTGGATGCTGGCGATCTTGCTCCGGTAGGGCTTGCCGCTCGCATCCTTGCTCGGCATGTGGCAGCTCTGGCACGACTCGGCGAGAGCCCCAGCTCCCGTAGGCAGGCTGCCCTGCGGCGTCTCCCCGGTGCGGTAGGCGCTGAACGCCCACTCCGGATAGGTGGTCTGCTCGTACGTGTGGCCGATGATCTTGCCGTCCTGCATCACCGGCAGGTGCACGGTGTGGCAGCTCCCGCACACCTCCGAGCTGCGGATCGACAGGGCCTGAACCGGCTTGATCGCGAAGGCGTTCTCCATCGGCCGCGTCCTGGGGTCCTCGAACGGCCCGATCAGCTCGTCCGGCGATCCCACGAGGAAGCTGCCGGTGAAGGTCTTCGCGAAGCCCCGGTTGTCGGGGTTGAGCAGCTCCTGGCGCTCCTTGAGACAGCGGTTCTGCGGCTGCTCCATCGCCGGGCTCTCCGGCCCCTCGCCGGGCAGCATGCGGTGGCAGGCGGTGCACGTGATCCCGTCCCGGGCGAGCGCTCCATAAGGGGCGAGCGGATCTTCCTTCGGATAGGGGACAGCGTTCACGGCCGTCCGCTGGAAGTGGGACGCCTTGCAGTCGATCGGACTGTCGATCTTGTACTGCCTCTGCCCCGCGACGCCGTGACAGCCGAGGCAGATGTCCTGGACGACCGGCGAGGCCTCGGGATGGAAGGTCTCCGTCTCGCTCGCGAGCTGCGCGTAGAAGATCGGATCGCGTCCGCCCAGGCCCATGGGCGAGGTCTTCCAGGTCGCGTACGGCGACAGGTTGAGGAGGTTCGTGCCGTGCGGGTTGGGCGCCGTCATGTCGAACTGCAATCCGGTGCCGCCCGCGTCATGGCAGCCGATGCACTGCGATGAAGTCACGAACTGGCTCGCCGCGGTGACCGGCCCCGCCTTCACCCAGACGTTGTCGTAGGTCTCGGAGGGCATCCGGGTCACGGTCTCCCAGGTGGGCCTCGGGAGTCTGCCGGCGCCGAAGGCCTGGGTGAAGTCGCGGTTGTAGCCATAGAGCGGCTGGCCGAGGCGCGGCGCGTCGTCGGTGGGCAGCGACACCAGCCGGTGATGGCTCGCCACCGGTTTCGGATTGAAGAAGTTCTGGGAGAGATACACGAGCGGCTCGCCCGGCTCCCCCTCGACGTTGCGCAGGCTGGAGAAGGTCAGGTTGTCCCGCGCCGAGGCATGGCAGTTGACGCAGTACTGGCCGAAGCCCATGTAGGGATAGCGGTTCGTCACGCCCGGCGGATAGTCGGGGTCCGGGGCGCCGAAGCCGAAATAGCCCCAGAACCAGCCGTCCTGCGCGGCTTCGCGGGCGCGCACCATCACGGCGGCGCCCGACGTGGGCAGCAGGCGGACCGGATCGACGCCGGCGCAGGCGGCGGCCGGGGCGGGAAACATCTCCTTGACGATGACGGCGCCGTCGGGGATTGATGCCGCCGTATCGGGTGCGGCTATCTCCGGCCGGTTGGCCTTCATCCAGGAGAACATCTCGGGCGAGTACCAGATCACGACCGGCGCGTGAGTGCCGTGATAGGCGCCGACCCACTGGCCGTCCTGGAGCGTTGCGGTGAACGGCCCGGTGTCGCGCACGCGCTTGTCCCGCTTCCACCCCGTGGACTCGTCGCGGTGGCAGTAGTTGCGCAGGAAAGTCCCGAGCGCGTCCTCGTACTTTTCCAAGGGGAGCGCGGCGGGCTCACGGATCACGGAAGCCAGCCGGGCGCAGAGCGCCGGGTCTTTGGGTAGCAGGGGCACCGGCTGCTCGGCCGCGCAGGAGGACTGCGCCGCGGCCGGCGCCGGAAGGAGCAACGAGAGACTGCACAGCGCGAGACACAGCGTGACCGCTCGGATTGCTCCCACCAGACCTCCTGAAAGGCTTGAATTCAGGAGACGATGAGACCACGCGAGGGCGCGGGTGTCAACGGCGGACCCTCACCCCCATCCCCTCTCCC
>JANOCF010001284.1:0-7348 GCA_031412055.1 Holophagales bacterium
TGAGGCGGCGGTGCGCGAGCTGCTGCGCCATCTGCTCTCTTTGGTGGGGGTCGACGTCGGCAACCGCAGCGGCAACAAGAAGGTGCGGGCCGTGGTCGGCGTTTCGGCCGAGGCGCTGCGGGTCAACAAGCAGCAGGTGCGCAAGGCGATCCAGGGGGCGGTCGACAGCCTGCTGATCGTCTCCGAGCCTTTCGCCGTGGCCTACGGCCTGGAGGCGCTGCTCCATACCCTGGTCATCGACTCCGGGGCCGGCACCACCGACCTCTGCGTCATGAACGGCCGTTTGCCCACCGAGGAGGACCAGCGGACCCTGCCGCAGGCCGGCGACTGGGTGGACGAGCAGCTCATGCGGCTCACCCGCGCCCGCTACCCCGATGCGAGCATCTCCATCCACATGGTGCGCCAGTGGAAGGAGGAGGGGAGCTTCGTGGGCGACAGCAAGACGCCGGTGCTGGTGACCGCGCCGGTCAACGGCAAGCCGACCCAGCTCGACATCACCAACGAGATGCGCCAGGCCTGCGAGAGCATCCTGCCGCCGCTGGTGGAGTCGATGCTGGAGCTGCTCGCCCGCGCCCAGCCCGACTACCAGGAGAAGATCCGCAACAACATCGTGGTCTCGGGCGGCACCGGGCTGATCCGGGGGCTCGGACCTCGCCTGGAGCAGGATCTGCAGTCCGTGGGCGGCGGCAAGGTGCGGGTGGTCAAGGACCCGATCTACATCGGGTCGGATGGCGGCCTGGCCATCGCTCTCGATGCCCAGGACGGGGATTGGGAAAAGGTTACCGCGTAACGATCTGGGATAGGGGCGCTGGATAGGGGCGCAGGATTCTGCGCCCCTACGCTTTTACCGGCGGCCTCCGCCACGGATCGTCGTCGCTCCCCCTTCCGGCTCCTCCCGCTCCTTCTCGCGCTCCTTTCTCCGGGCCTTCTCCGGATCGGGTCCGCCGCGCTCGATCACGTACAGGGCGTCCGCGCTGGTCCCCTTGCCGCTCTCGGCCTGCAGCGTCCACTTGTCGCTGAGGAGATAGCGGATGCGGAAGGTGTTGATCGGCTCGAAGAGGCCGATGCCGTAGGTCACGTAGAGGCGGGGCGACAGGTACTTGCCGACCACCAGCGAGGCCGTGTCCAGCGAGCCGTCCGACTCGATGCGCGCTTCTTCCAGGCCGAAGCGCGCGGCGAGCTTCTTGGCCAGCAGGTTGCCCCCCTTCAGGCCGAGCGAAGTGGCGGCGTTGGCCAGCCGGTCGCCCTCCTGGGGCGAGGCCTGGTTGAGCGGCCTTCCCAGGAGCAGGTAGGCGAGCGCCTCGCTCTGGCCCATGGTCGGCTCGGACCACAGGGTGACCTCGGGCGACGCCAGCGTCCCCTTGGCGTTGATCCCGGCCTTGGTGCCGTCGTCGGCCAGCCGGAAGGCGCGCACGTCAAGACCCGGGTTGTTGATGGGACCGCCGGCGAAGACCACGCGCCCGCGCTCGATGGTGAGGTCCTGGCCGTATGCCTTGAACGTCCCATCCTTGAGCTCGAGCTCGCCCGTGCCCCGGGTGACCTTGCCCGGCTCCTCGACCACCAGGATCGAGCCGGTCGGCTTCGCCTTGAGCCCGAGGACGTTCATGTCCACGTCGTCGCCGAGGATGACGCGGACCCGCGCGAAGACCGCCGAGTCCTTGCGCGGAGCGGCGTCCTGCGCGGCGTTGACGAAGACCACGTCCTCCGACGCCGCCACCGGTCCCTTCTCGCGCTTCGCCATCTCGATGTCCGCGGACGGGACCCGCACGTCGCCCGTGACCTTGAGCAGGCTGTTCTCGTAGACCACGTCGAGGTCGGGGGAGACCAGGACGGAGATCTCCTCGGTGTCCATGGCCTGCACGTTCTGCCCGGTGATGGCAAGGCGGATCGGGGTGGCGGGTCCCGGTATGCCGGCCCGGCCCTGGAGCCGCAGCGTGCCCTTGCCCGAGCGCACGCTGCCGTCGATCGCCAGGGCGCCGCTGCCGTCGCCGACCGCGCTCACCTGGAGCTCCCGCAGCTCGATCCCGAGCCGGGGGACGTCGGCCTTGCCGTTGGCCAGCTTTGCCTGCCCCACGAAGCGCGGGTCGCCCACCGTGCCGGAGAGCTGATATCCCCCGATCAGGGTGCCGGCCGGGTCGTTGAGGTCCGGCACGAACCCTTCGAGAAAGGCGAGGTTGGCCAGGTTGACGTCGATCCGGCCCGAGAGCGGCTGGCTCTGCAGCGGGGTCCCCTTGGCGAGCCGGGGGATGTTCATCCGGGCGGTCAGACTGCCCACGTCCACCAGCGCGATGTTGGCCGTGGCCACCCCCTGGCCGCCGGCGCCGGCCTGCGCCTGGATGTAACCCTGCTCGTAGCGAAACGCCATCATCCGGCCCTCGTCGCCGGGGAAGCGGATCTCGCCGGGTCCGGGCCGCAGGTCGACGTCCGCCGAGGCGAGCACGGCGCCGTTGCCGCGGGCGTTGACCTTGCCGTTGATGTCGCCGGTGATTTCAAGGTCAGGGGGCAGGAACGACTTGAAGCGGTCGATCGAGAGGTTCGCGACGGTGGAGTCGACGCTCCAGGTGCCGGCCTTGGCCCAGCCGCCGTCGGCGCAGAGCTGCGCTCCGCCCGACTGCCAGCAGAAGCCCTGCAGGCCGATCGACTCCGTGGAGGCCGCGAGGGCCGCGGGGCGGACGAGGCTCCAGTCGCCGGTCTGCTCCGCCCGCAGGTCGAGCTGCCGGATCTGCCCGCGCCACGCCGTGTTGCTCGTCAGACCGCCGGCCAGAGCCAGGTCCAGCCGCCCCTGCTCGTTGCGGGCCGCAACTTCAATCTGGTGGTTGGAGCGCTGGCCCCGGCCGCGGACCGTCAGCTCCTCCAGCCGGTTCTCGCCCGAGATCACGCCCGTGGAGTTGAGGTCGAGGACGACGGTCCCGGACGGGGACAGGTCGATGTCGGCCACCACGCCCGCCTTGCTGATGGTCGTAGTCCCGAAGCTCAGCCCCTGGCCATCGGCCGTGGCCTGGATGCGCGGCGTCTTCATGGGACCGGAGACGCGTCCCTTGGCGGTCACCGACCCACCGCCCTGGGGGACGGCGACACCCAGGTTGGGAGCCGTGAGGTCGAAAGCCAGATCGAGATTGTCGCCGATCCATCCGGATGCGCCGAGCCGGGCGTCGCTCCAGGTCATGTCGAGACGCGAGAGCTGATAGCGCGAGCCGGCGAGCCGCAGGTCCGCGACCGCGCTCACCGGCTGGTTGCGCAGGGTCCCTTCGAGACGGGAGATCTCGACCCGTCCGACCGGCCCCGCCTCGGCCATCTGGCCGCGCGTGACCGCCGAGAACGAGAGGTTCCCGGGGTAGTCCGCCGCGAGCTGGCCGGGGTTCATCCCCTGGCCGCGGAGCACCATGTTCCAGCGGACCACGGGATCCCAGGCCACGTCGCCCCGGCCCTGGAGTGTGCCGGCGAGCAGGCTGCCTCGGAACGAGTCGAACGAGAAGCGGCTCTTGTCGCCGGAGCCGGAGAGGGTCCACACGCCCTGGGGGACCGGGCCGGCCTTGAGATCGGCCCGGACCTCGGCGTCGTAGCGATCCATGTCGCCCGAGATCTTCGCGCTGCCGCTCCGGCTCGCCACCGCCGGGTCGGAGCTTCTCAAGGGCCACGAGAGGTTCTGCCACTTGGCTTCGGCCTGGATGTCCATCTCCTCGCCGCGGAGCGTGACCGTGCCGAGGGCGGACAGCCGGGTGGGAGTTCCGACGAGCTCGACGTCGGCGTCCTGGATGCGCCAGACATCACCTCCGTCGCTGGAGCTGTGGGCCAGCGTGTAGTCGGCGCGTACCGCTCCGAGCTGCTCGACCACGCCCCGGACCGTGCCGAGACTGGTGAACTCCTCCAGCGTCCCCTTGATCGCGATCTCGCCGCTCGCGGGCATGTCCGGCAGGTCGGCCTTGATCAGGCGGGGATTGAGCCCCGAGAACTTCGCCCGGCCGTCGAAGCTCATGTCGTAGAGCGGCTCGCGCAGGAGAGCGCTCAGGTCGGCCGCGAAGGGAGTGGCGAGCGTCTGGTCGACCTGCAGATCCTTGAGGGTCCCGGTCAGGCGGCCCTTGCCGGAGAAGGGAGCCATGTCCGGGGCGCGGTACGTCCAGATCACGTTCAGGTTCACCGGGTAGTCGCCCTGGGGACGGACCGAGCCCTTGACGTCGGCGTCGAACGTAGGCGAGCGGACGACCAGGTTGTCCACGCGCACGTCGTTGCGGATCGCCGTGGTCTCGAGGTCGATGCGGTCGATGATGAACGGCGGCTCTCCGGGAGGGGCGTTTTTGGCTCCGATGCTCAGATCGCGCACCCGGGCGTCGCGCACGATGATGTTGAAGCGCAGGTTCATGTCCGGCAGCGGCCCCTTCTCCTTCTCTTCTTCGGAAGGGGTGGTGCGGATGCGCACGCCGTCCGCGTAGAGGCGCTGGATGTCGAGCCGCTTGTCGAGCAGCTCGCGCAGCTTCCACTCGAGCTGGACGCGGTCCACCTCCATCTCGAACCCCTCGCGCTCATACTTGAGCCCGCGGATGTCGAGCGGACCGCGCAGCGGGCCGGTCATCTGGGCGACCTCGAGCTTGCCGGGCATGAGAGCGCCCAGGCGCGTGAACAGAAACTCGGTGCCGCCCTGGGTCCCGGCGAGGAACCAGAAGGCGGCGGCCAGCAGGAGGCAGAGGGAAACGAGGACGATGGCTCCCCGGATCAGGATCTTTTTCACACGCGGGCGATTCATAGATCGGGTCCTACTGTGAGATGAAAGCGGATCGGCGTGCCGGGCTCGGTGAGAGCCCAGGCCGCGTCAGCGCGGATCGGTCCGATGGGCGATACCCAGCGCAGCCCTACTCCTGCCCCCTGTTCCAGCGAACCGGAGAAGGAGCTCATGGCATTCCCGGTATCGTAGAAGGCGGCGATTCCCCACTTTTCGAGGAACTTCCACTTCTCGAGCAGCCGGTACTCCAGCTCGACGCTGCCGGTGAGCAGGACCTCGCCGCCGATGACGTTCCCCGCCTCGTCGAGCGGTCCGAGCTGCTGGTAGTCGTAGCCGCGCACGCTCTGGTCTCCACCTGTGAAGAAGCGCATCGTGGGCGGCAGCTCGCGGAACTCGTCGGTCTCGGTGTAGCCCACCTGGGCGCGGCTGATGAAGCGGAAGCGGTCGGCAAAGCTGGTGATCACCTTCGCTTCGGCCTCGGCCTGAAGGAAGCTGGCGTTCGAGAGGAGCGACTCGTCGGCGCCCCGGATTTCAAACTGGAGCCGCTGCCCCGAGGTGGCGGAGATGCGGTCGTCCGCCTTGACCCGGTTCCAGCTCGCCTGGGGGAGCAGCAGCTCGGAGACCCCCTTGTCGAGGCCGACCACGAAGTCCTCGCGCTGGAAGTTGAGGCTGAACGCCTCGCGCCAGCTCCCGCGCGCCCGGGCGAGGGCCGCTCCGATCAGGAAGCTTTCGCTCCGGCTCGTCTCCGGCCGCAGGTCGGCGTAGCCCACCTGGAAGCTGAGGACGTCCGTGCGCGGGAAGGGGCCGGGGATCTGGTAGCTGGCGCTGAAGCTCTTCTCGATCTCCGAGATCCGGGCCTCGGACTGTCCCCGGTGCCCCTTGCGGTTGACGCGGCGGAGCTCGAGGCCGACCGTGCCGCGCGGCCCGGTGTCGGTGCCGTAGCCGAGACCGGCGGTCCACCGCTGGCGCTGGCTGGCAATGAGGTTGACCTCGATGGGCACTTCGAGCCCCTGGGCCAGATCCTGGCGAGGCAGCACCTCGACGCGCTGGAAGTAGGGGCTGTCGGAGAGGGTGCCCTGGGCTTCGAGCAGCTCGTTGACGTTGAGCGGCTCTCCCTGCTCCCAGGTGACGTAGCCCCGAAGAAGGTTCGGATCCAGGAAGTCCTGGTTGAACGTCACGGGTCCGAAGAGATAGCGCGGACCCGTGTCGTAGCGCAGCACCACCTCTGATGTGTAGCTGGCGAGGTCGACGCGGATCTCGTTGGTCTGGAAGGCTGCGTCGAGGTAGCCGTTCTCGGCGGCGTACTCCTCCAGCATCGTCTTGCCGGACTCGTAGTCGGGATGGAAGAGCGTCTCTCCCTGGGTGACGGGGAACTCGCGGACGATCTCCTGGAAGCCGGGATCGCCGGCGCCGGCGCCGAGGACCTGGAGGTCGCGTGTCGTCACCTTGAGGGCCGGGCCGGGCTCGACCGTGTAGCGCGCCACCCAGGTGTCGCCGTCCCGTTCCAGGGTGGGCTGGATACCCGGACGGTAGTAGCCGAACGGCTGCAGGGCGAGCTCGATCTCCTGAGGCGCGGCGGCGTGCAGGCGCCGGATGCGGTCCTCGGTCAGGTCGTCCCCGCCGTCATCCCGGGCTTCTTCGAGCTTGAGCGTGGCGAGGACGTTGCGGCGGAGGTCCCGGTCGAGACCTTCGATCTCGATCCGGACCCGCTCGGCGGCGTGAGCTACGCCAATTTGAACAGCTCCCAGGAGGAGGGCTGTAAGAAAGATGCGAAGTTGTCTTGGAGTCATTTTTGAAGGGCCGTTCCGCCCTGTCCTTCCGGCACGCGCACCGCGCCCTCCTCGGGCTGAACCCGGGTGGTGCGGAACTGCCGCGAGTGGACGCGGGTGAACTCGGCTCCGAAGAAGAAGATCAAAGAGGAGTAGTAGACCCAGAGCAGGATTACCACGAGAGATCCTGCCGCGCCGTAGGCCGAGGCCACGCCTGTGCGCCCCAGGTAGAGACCGATCAGCGTCTTGCCGACGACGAACAGGAGCGACGTAAGGAGAGATCCCAGCCAGACATCCCGCCAGGCGAGCTTGACGTCCGGCAGGATGCGGTAGGTCATGGCGAAGAGCAGGGTGATGATCACGAACGAGACGGCAAAGTTGGCAATCTGGATGAGGTCCACGGGGAGGTCCAGGGTCCGTTCCATGTACCGGCCCAACCCGGACAGGGCGGCGCTCAGCACGAGCGACACCAGGAGGAGGAAGCCGATGCCGACGACGAGCGCGAACGAGTGGAGCCGCTTGAGCAGGAGCGTGGTGAGGGCCGCGCCTGGCTTGGGAGCGACCGACCAGACGTTGTTGAGCGCGTCCTGGAGCTGCCCGAAGATCGCCGTGGCGCCCAGGAGCAGGGTGACGATGCCGATCACGGCGGGCAGCAGGCCGCCCGAGGCCGGCCGGGCGGCGCTCTTCAGAACCTCCTGCACAAGCAGGGCGGCGTCCTTGCCCATCAGCCCCTCGAACTCCTGGAAGATCTGTCCTCGCACCGCCTCCTCGCCAAAGGCCGCTCCCGCCAGGGTGATGGCGATCACCAGCACCGGAGCGAGGGAGAAGATGGTGTAGAAGGCCAAAGCGGCGCTCTGGGCCA
>JANOCF010001285.1:0-7054 GCA_031412055.1 Holophagales bacterium
TGCTCGACGCCGTCGCCCTCCGGCACCAGCTGAACCGTTCGTCCTGCCAGGAGAGGGAGGAAGAGCGAGGTGACAGTGAGGTCGAAGCCCAGGGCGGAATGGACCAGCGAGCCCGTGCCGGCCAACGCCCCATAGGCTTCCGCGCTCCACAGCAGATAGTTGAGCAGCCCGTAGTGGGGCACCATCACTCCCTTGGGGCGCCCGGTCGTCCCCGATGTGTAGATCACATAGGCCAGGTTGTCCGCGGCGGGAGCACTCGCCAGATTTCCGTCGTCGGACGCCAGCGCTCCTGGAGGGTCATCGAGGAGGACCACAGCCGTGCCTGGGACCACCCAGCGCGCGGCCTGCTCCAGGAGCCGGCTCTGGGTCAAGAGGACCGGCATGCCCAGGCTCGACGCCACGTTCTCCGTCATGAAGGCCAGGCGCTCTGCGGGGAGCGAGGGGTCCAGGGGCACGTACGACCCGCCGGACTTCAGGACGGCCAGGACTCCGATGCACATCTCCAGCGAGCGGTTGACGCAGATCCCCACCGCCCGGTCCGGTCTCACCCCGAGGTCCTGGAGATGACGGGCCAGCCGATTGGCCCGGGCGTTGAGGTCAGCATAGGTGAGCTCCCGGGCCTCGAACCTCACGGCCGCCGCCTCTGGAGTCCGCGCCGCCTGCGCTTCGATCCAGCGGTGGATGCAGCCGCAGCCTTCCGGTGGGAGGCGCAACGCGGTGTCGTTCCATTCCACGACGAGCTGGTGGCGCTCCGCCGGCGCGAGCAGCGGCACCTCCAGCACCCGGCTCTCCGGCTCCGCCACCGCGGACTGAACCAGCTGGGTCCAGGACCGCACCAGGCGCCGCACGGTCGGCTCCTCGAACAGGTCACGGTCGTAGTTCAGGGTTCCCTGCAGCCCGCCCGAGGTCTCGACCAGCGCCAGCGTCAGGTCGAACTTCGCGGTCGTTCCCGGCACCGCGAAGGGCTCGAACTGCAAGCCGGGCACCTTGAGCGCTCCCTGGGGAGCGTTCTGCAGCTCCAGCATCACCTGGAACAACGGTGAATGGCTCAAGCTCCGCTCGGGCCGCAGCTGCTCGACCAGCATCTCGAACGGCAGGTCCTGGTGCAGGTAGGCCGCGAGCGCGGTCTCCCGCACGCGCGCCGTCAGCCCGCTGAAGGTCTCCCCGCCGGAGAGCTCCGTGCGCAGCACAAGTGTGTTGACGAAGATTCCGATCAGCTTCTCGGTCTCGAAGTGATTGCGGCCCGCAATTGACGTGCCGACCGACAGGTCCATCTGGCCGCTGTACCGGCAGAGCAGTGCCTGGAAGGCCGCGAGCACCGCCATGAAGAGGGTCGCATCCTGGCGTCGGGCCACTGCCTTGAGGTCTGCCACGACAGGCCCCGGAAGAGACACGGAGCAATTTGCTCCAGCGAACATCTGCACAGCCGGGCGCGGGTGATCGGTGGGCAGCTCGAGCAGCGGCGGGGCCCCCGCCAGGCGCTTCTTCCAGTAGGCAATCTCCGCGTCCAGCACCTCTCCGGCCAGCCACTGCCGTTGCCAGCTGGCGAAGTCCGCATACTGAATCGGCAGCTCCGGCAGCGGCGAGGGCCTGCCTTGCGAAAACGCTTCATAGAGGCTCGCCAGCTCCTGGACCAGCACTCGCTGCGACCAGCCGTCGCTGATGATGTGGTGCATGGTCAACAGAATCACCTGCTCCTCGCCGGACAGCGCGACCAGATGCGTGCGCAGGAGGGGACCCCGCGCGAGGTCGAACGCGCGCTCCGCTTCGGCGCTGGCAAGGGAGCGGACCTCGAGCTCGCGCGCCGGTGCCGGCAGGCCGCGGAGGTCGACCACCGGCAGGGCGATCGGACCGCTCGCCGCGATCTGCTGCACGGGTTCTCCAGCTTCCTTGCCAAACGTGGTCCGCAACGTCTCGTGACGCCGTACGATCTTTCCCAGGCTCGCCGCGAATGCCGGCACGTCCAGGCGTCCGACCAGGCGGGCAGACGCCGGGATGTTGTACGCGTTGCCACCCGGCGTGACCTGGTCGAGGAACCACAACCGCTGCTGGGCGAAAGACAGCGGCAACGGCCGGCTCCGGTCGGCCGGCACCAGCGGCAGCAGGGCCCGCGGGGGCGTTTCCTCCGCGAGCGGGATCTCGTAGCCGAGCTCTGCCGCGAGTTCGCGCGCGGGTGGGCCGAGCGGCACGGCGGGATTGGAGCGCCAGCGGTCGGCGACGCTCGCCTCGACCCGCGAGTGCTGGTGGAACTTGACGTCGCCCAACATGCGCGACTCGGCGCGAAGGCCGTCGGCCATGCGACCGTGGACGTTCTTGTAGGGCTGGACCATGTCGGGGTGAAAGGGCAGCCCCAGGAAGTCGCAGAGGCGGGCAGACGTGGCGGCGGGGTCGTGCACCAGGTCCTCGAAACGGACGAAGAGCTGGCGCTCTGCGGGGATGCCGGCGAGGAAGCGCACGATGTTCTGGTGGCTGACCACCCAGATCAGCTCGGCGAGCTCGCGCCTGGTGAAGGGGTGGGAATGGCGGAAGATGACCTGGTCGAGCCTGGCCTCCTCGAACGACCGGAGGGCGGCCCGGGGGTCGCGCACCAGGTGGATGTAGCGGGCGCGGTCGAAGTCGGTCTCGGCACGCGCCAGGGCGTCCTGGCCGAGCGCGTAGGTGGAGGTCTTGTCGATCAGGATGCGATCCCCGATCCACTCCTGGAGCCGGCGGTAGACGAGCCGTGTGGGCAGCGCCAGGGCTTCGTCGTGCTCGACCAGCGCGCGGGCCTCTTCGGGGCTCGAGTGGTGAATCTCCATGACGGCGCGGAGCAGCCCCTCGAGCCAGAAGGCATACCGTCCCGAGAGGGCGGAGCGTCGCTCGGCCATGGTGTTGAAGGAGAGCAGCTCGAGCTCGGGAGGGGCGAAGAGACCGGGATGGCCGCCGAGCATGATCCGCAGCAGGGTCGAACCGGAACGCGGCGCTGAGAGGAGGAAGACGGCCGGGGGATTCCTCTCCGCGGGAGGCTCGGCGGGGCGGAGAGCAGGGAGGAGGGCGCGGAACGCCGCGACAGCCTCCAGGTCGACCCGCGTGCCGGCGGAGCCCTGGATCACTGCCGTCTCTCCCCAGAGGCGGGCCGCCGCGGTAGGGTAGTCGCGCGCCAGATAGGAGGCCATCGTCGCGACCGTCGGATGGTCGAAGAGGGCGACGACGTGGACGATCTCGCCCAGCATCTTTTGCAGGCGGTTGATGAGGACGGCGCCTAGGATCGAGTTGCCGCCGAGGTCGAAGTAGGAGTCGTCAACCCCGAACTCGGCGGCGGCGAGCCCGAGGCTCTCGGCCCACAGGCCGGCCAGGTAGCGCTCGAGATCGGTGCGCGGCGCGACGCGCTCGCGCGACGCGGCGAGCTCGCCGGCCTCCGGCGCCGGCAGCGCCTTGCGGTCGACCTTGCCGTTGGCGGTCAGGGGCAGGGCCGTGAGCATCACGAAAGCGGCCGGCACCATGTACTCGGGCAGCTGCCGCTTCAGCCACTCGCGCAGCTCGGGCGGGGCGAGGTCGGTCCCCTCCTCGGCGACGAGATAGGCGACCAGCCGGCGGTCGACCGCGCCGCCCTGCTCTTCGCGGTCTGCCCGCGCCAGCACGACCGCCTCCCGGACCGCGGGGTGGGCGGCGAGCGCGGCCTCGATGTCCCCGAGCTCGATGCGGAAGCCGCGGACCTTGACCTGGTGGTCGACGCGGCCGAGGAATTCGACCTCGCCTGACGGGCGGAGACGGGCCAGGTCGCCGGTGCGATAGAGGCGGCCGCCGGGGAGCGCGGAGAACGGGTCGGGGACGAAGCGGTCGGCGGTCAGGTCCGGCCGGCCCCAGTAGCCGCGCCCGACCTGCGCCCCTGCGACCGCGAGCTCGCCGGGGATGCCGATGGGGGCCGGCTCCTCGCCGGGACCGAGGACGTAGACGCGGGTGTTGGCGACCGGGCGTCCGATCGGGGTCCGCGCGGCGCCGGCCGGCAGCGGCCGGTGGAGGATCTGGTGGGTGACGTCGTCGGAGCACTCGGTCGGGCCGTAGGCGTTGACGAGGGGAATCGCCGGGTAGGCGGCGAACCACTGCCGGCAGAGCTCGGGCGAGAGCGCCTCGCCGGTGGGGATCACCCAGCGCAGGGCGGCCAGGTCCGGTCGCCGGTCGGGCTCGACCTGCAGGAGGGCGGCGAGGAGCGAGGGGACCGTCTCGAACACGGTGATGCCCCGGCGCTCGATCTCGGAGAGGAGGGAGAGCGGATCGCGGACGACCTCGTCGGGCAGGACGTGGACGCTGGCACCGACCAGGAGGGCGGCGAGGAACTGCCAGATCGAGATGTCGAAGGTCTGGGGAGCGGTCTGCGCCACCTGGTCGGAGGCGGTGAGCCCGAGGTCGGCGATCTTCGCCGCCAGGTGGTTCATCATGCCGCGGTGCTCGATCATGGCACCCTTGGGGACGCCGGTCGAGCCGGAAGTGAAGAGAACGTAGGCAAGGCCCATGGGCCCGGGCGAGGCGGGCAAGGCGGGCAGGATGCCGTCCGTCCGTCCGTCCTCCAGGAGATCGCCGATCGCCGCCGCCGGCTGCCCGGCGGACGCGACCGCGGCGGCAACGGCGCGAAGCGGGTCGGAGGCGAGCACCAGGCAACTGCCGCTCTGGGCCAGCGTCTGCTTGAGCCGCGCCGTCGGGTGGTGCGGGTCCAGGGGGAGATAGGCGGCGCCGAGCTTCCACAGGGCGAGCATCGCGGTCAGCAGGTCGATGCCGCGCTCGGCGAGCACGGCGACCTGCGTCTCGGGGCCGACCGCGCGGGCAGCGAGGCCGCGGGCCAGGCGGGTGCTCTGCAGGTCGAGCTCGCTGTAGCTGATCTGGAAGTCCCCGCAGGCGAGCGCGATGGCATCGGGAGTGCGCTCGGCCTGAGCGGTGAAACGGTCCACGAACGTGGCCTCGGTGCCGGGGATGGCGGTGTCGTTCCAGGCGGTCAGGAGCTGCTGGCGCTCGGCCGGGCCGAGCAGCGCCAGCTCGTCGACCCGCCGCTCGGGAGCGGCGAGGAGGCTCGTGACGAGCTCCTCAAGATGCGAGCGCATCCGCGCCACGGTCGAAGGATCGAAGAGATCGCGGTTGTAGATCAGCCAACCTGCGAGGCCGGACGCGGTCTCCTCGAGGTTCAGGACGAGATCGAACTTGGCCGTTCCGGTCCCTACGTCCAGAGGTCGGATGGCGAGGCCCGGCAGGTCGGCGGCGGCCGCCGGCGTGTTCTGGAAAACCAGCAGGGTCTGGAAGAGCGGCGCATGGGCGAGGTTGCGCTCGAGGTCGAGCTCGGCAATCAGCTTCTCAAAGGGCAGGTCCTGATGGGCAAAGGAATCCAGAGCGACGTCCCTCACCCGGCGCAGCAGCGCGAGCCAGCCGGCGCCGCCCTCCACCTGGACGCGCAGGGCCAGGGTGTTGATGAAGAGCCCGATCAAACCTTCGGTCTCCACCCGGTTGCGGCCGGCGATGGGGAAGCCGACGACCAGGTCGTCCTGCCGGCTGTAACGGTGGAGCAGCACGTTGAAGGCCGCGAGAACCGCCATGAACAGGGTCGCCCCGGCCTGCAGGCCGAGCTGCTTCAAACCCGCAGTCTGGGCGGCGGGCAGCGCAATCGGCAGGCGGCGACCGCGGAAGCGCTGCAAGGGTGGCCGAGCCCGGTCGATCGGCAGCTCCAGGAGCGCCGGCGCGCCGGCGAGCTGCCGGCGCCAGAAGTCGGTCTCGCGCTCCAGAGTCTCCCCGGAGAGCCACTCGCGCTGCCAAGCGGCGAAGTCGCGGTACTGGATCGGCAGCGGGGGAAGCCGCGGGAGCTCTCCGGCCACGGCAGCGCCGTAGAGGGTCATGGTCTCCTGCCAGAGGACGCCCATCGACCAGCCATCGGAGACGATGTGGTGCAGGACGAGAGAGAAGACGTGCTCTTGCTCCACCAGGCGGACGAGGAGGGTCCGCAGCAACGGCCCGCGGGCCAGGTCGAACGGGCGGTTCGCTTCGGCATGGGCCAGGCGGTGCATTTCCTCCTCCCGCTCCGCCTCGCCCAGGTGCGCTAGATCGACGACGGGAAGACGCCACCCGGAAGGCGGGGTCACGACCTGCACCGGGCCGTCCGAGCCCAGAGCGAAGGTGGTGCGGAGCGTCTCGTGGCGCTCGACCATGAAGGCGAGGGAGGCGGCGAGCGCCGGAGGGGACAGGGCGCCGGTGAGCCGGAGGGCGACCGCGACGTGATAGGCCGTGCTCTCGGGGTCGAGCTGGCTCAGGAACCACAGGCGCTGCTGCGCGAAGGACAGCGGCTCGTCGCCGCGCCGCTCGCCGGCGATCAGTGGAGGAGCCGCAGGGTTCGCGGCGGTGGCGCGTATCCCGCGCGCCGCCTCCACCCGCTCGGCCAGGGCGGCGACGGTCGGGAGGGTGAAGAAGGTGTGCAGCGGCAGCTCGATCCCCAGCCGGCCGCGGATCCGTGACACCACCTGGTTGGCGAGCAGAGAGTGCCCGCCCAGGGCGAAGAAGTCGTCCTCCACTCCGCAGTGTTCGATCCCCAGGACCTCGGCCCAGATGGCGACCAGGATCTCTTCGGTCGGGTTCCTGGGCAGCACGAAGGCCCGCTCGTCCCGCGTTGCCCGCTCCGGCGCAGGCAGAGAGCGCCGGTCGACCTTGCCGCTCGGCGTGAGCGGTAGGGCCCCCAGGGCGACGAAGGCCGCAGGGACCATATGCTCGGGCAGCTCCTCCCGCAGCCGACGCTGCAGCCCGGCAGTCCAGCGCTCGAGCTCCTGGCGGGGACCTGCCTCGCCTGCGGCCGCTCGCTCCCGGTCCAGGAGCGCGCGGACCGCCGGCGCGCGCTCCGGGTCCGGCACCACGTAGGCGACAAGGCGCGCGGATTCCCCCGGCTTCCCCGGCTCGCCCGGCTCGGCCACGACGACCGCCTCGCCGACTTCGGAATGGCGGCCCAGAACGGTCTCGATCTCCCCCAGCTCGATACGGAAGCCGCGGATCTTCACCTGGTGGTCGAGGCGCCCGAGGCAGTCGATCTCTCCCCCGGGAAGGCGGC
>JANOCF010001286.1:0-3915 GCA_031412055.1 Holophagales bacterium
TCGGCAGGCTGGATCTGCCCGCGGGCGAGCACCGGCTGCGGGTGCTGGTCCGCGATCGCGCCGACGGGCGTACTTCTCTCCTCACGGTCCCGGTGAGCCTTCCGGCCGCGGGTGCCGCGGCCGGGGACCACATCGATGCCCTGTTCCTGCCGTCGTCCGACGACCCGTGGCTCCTCGTCCGCGGAGCGGAGACGGCGGTCGACCTCCATGGCCGTTCCGTGCTGCCGGCCGCGCAGGCGGCCCTGGCCGCGGCGGGGGAGGCGCAGCTCGTGGTGGTGGGGCACGGCCTGGCGGAGAAGGGTGCCGTGCTCCGGGGGCGAATCATCGACGCTCAGGGCGGGTCGGCGACCGGAGGCGAGGTCGAGCTGCTGGCCGTCGCTCCCGGCGAAGGGGGAGAGCCGGACCTGGTGATCGGTCGCCTGCGGGCGGGAACGCTGCCGCCCGGAAAATACTTTCTGGAGCTGCGTCTCGGCACGGAGCCGCGGGCCCGGGCGTTGTCGGTGAGGCCGTTCCGGGTGGCAGCGGCGCTCTAGACAATCAGCGCTTTCTCCATGCATCGCATGGACTTCGGGTGTACAGGAGATGTTTGGCTGCAAGCTCCGGCAGGGGAGCGAGTTTCTGCGCCGGCTTGCCTCAATCGTAATCAATCCAATTAGATACAGTCCAGGCCCCGGCATGGCACGGGCCTCGCTCCTTCTGTCCTCCATGAAAGCAATGCACTGGAGTCTGCGAAGGAGAATCGACATGAGGCATCGAACTGCCGTGTTCCTGGGCGCGTTGCCGCTCCTGTTTCTGCTGACCGGCTGCGGCGGAACGTTCCGGCCGGTCCATACCACCAACAGCGCTCTCGACTTCCTGTACCCCCAGGGGACCACCGCGGGCGTGCCGGCGAGCCAGGTCACGCTTAAGATGCCTCTCCGTGTGGGACTGGCCTTCGCGCCCAGCCGCTCCAATCAGGCCGATCCCATCACCGAGGAGCAGAAGCAGTCGCTGCTGACCCGGGTGGCCGACGCGTTCAAGGAGCACAAGGCGATCGGGCACCTGGAGGTGGTTCCGACCACGTATCTCCAGCCGGGCGGAAGCTTCGCCAATCTCGAGCAGCTCCGGTCCTCACTGGGGCTCGATCTGATGGTGCTCCTGTCCTACGACCAGGCCCAGTTCACCGAGTCGACGCGCGCGTCGTGGACCTACCTGACGGTGATCGGTCCCCTTTTGATCGAGGGGGAGAAGAACGACACGCGCACGGTCGTGGACGCGGTGGTGTACGACATTCCGTCCCGAGCGCTGCTCTTCCGCGCCGCGGGCGAGAGCACGGTCAAGGGACGATCGAGCCCGCTCAACGTGGAACGCAAGCGGCGGACGTTCGCGTCCGAGGGCTTTGGAAAGGCGACCGACAGCCTGATCACCAGCCTGAGCGCGTCGCTGAACCGGTTCGAGGAGCAGGCGCGGAACGGTACGGTCCAGGGGCCGGGCACGCCGGCCATTGCCATGTACAACCCACAAGGAGAGCGCATCACTTCGAGCAGTGGCGGAGGCGGAGGCGGGGGAGCGATCAATGCCGCCGCGCTGTTTCCCCTGGCCCTGCTGCTCGCGGCGCTGCTCTGGAAGCGTTCATGCGTCTCCCATGGCTGACCCTGGGTCTCGTCGCGCTCTGCGGGTCGGCGTCCCTCATCCCTGAGGGAGCGGAGGCGCTTCAGTACGACCGCGCGCGGGTGGCTGCGGGCGAGGCCTGGCTGCTGCTCACCGGCCAGATGGTGCACTGGACCGTCCGCATGACGGCGGCCGACCTCGGCATGCTGCTGGGGCTCGGAGCCTGGCTCGAGATGCAGGGCGAGAGGAGGCGCACGATTCTCGCCCTGGCTCTCGGAGCCGCGCTGACGGCCTTCGCGGTCCACGCGCTCTCGCCTGATCTTTCGCTCTATCGGGGCGCCTCCGGGCTGGCTTCGGCGCTCTTCGTCCTCGCGGCGCTCCGCATCGGGGAAGACGCCGAGGGAGCGCCCCGCTTCCTCGCCTGGCTGGCGGTCGCGCTCTTCCTCGGCAAGGACGCCTGGGAGGCCTTCACCGGGCAGACCCTCTTCGCCGGTTCTCTTCCGGACGGGGTCGAGGTCGTCCCGCTCGTCCACCTGCTGGGCGGACTGGCAGGGGCGATGTCGATCACTCCGTCTTCCACCCCGTCCACCCCGGACCCCGCACGACCCGGCCGGGCCTGGCTCCGGTGTGCTCGCCTCCCTTGAGGACCTGGACGCCGTTGACCCAGACGTCGCGGACTCCGGTCGAGTACTGGTGCGGCTTATCGAAGGTGGCGTGGTCCTGGATCTTCGCGGCATCGAAGACCACCACGTCCGCGAAATAACCTTCCTGTAGGCGGCCGCGCTCGCGGAGCTTCAGGTTTTCGGCCGGCAGGGCGCTCAGCTTGCGGATGGCCTCTTCCAGGGGGATCACCTTCTCGTCCCGGACGTACTTGCCCAGGAGACGGGCGACGTTGCCGTAGGCCCTCGGATGCGGGTTCGACTTCAGGAAGGGACCCTCGGGCGCCAGGGCCTCGCCGTCCGATCCGAAGCTCATGTAGGGGAGCTGGATCTGGCGCTTGATGTTGTCCTCGGACATGAGGAAGTAGATCGTGCCCACCCGGCTGTCGTCCTCGATCACCAGGTCCATGGCCGTCTCTTCGGGCGACTTGCCGCGCATCTTCGCCACTTCGGCGAGCGACTTGCCGGTCAGCGGCTTGAGCTTGTCGTTCTTGAAGGCCACCAGAAAGGTGTTTTCCGCGCCGGCTGAAAGATAAAGGTTTTCCCACTCGTCGGTGGGAGTGGACATCTCTTTCTTCAGGCGCTCGCGCGTGGCCGGCTCCTTCATGCGTCCGATCCACGCCTTGAGGCCGCCCTCCTGCACCCACGGCGGCATGGCCGCGTCGAGGCCCGTGGCTCCGGCGGGGTAGTTGTACATGTCGGTGGTGACGCGAACGCCCTCCGCGCGGGCCTTTTCGATCCTCTGGAGGACCTGGTCGAGCTTGCCCCAGTTCTGCCGTCCGGCCGCCTTGAGGTGATAGATCTCGGCGGGCACCTTGGCCCGGCGGGCGATCTCGATCAACTCGTCGACGGCCTCCACGAGGCGGTTGCCCTCGCTCCGCATGTGGGAGATGTACATGCCGCCGTACGGCGCCGCCTCTTCGCACAGCGCCACCAGCTCGTCGGTACCGGCGTAGAAGGCGGGCGCGTAGATCAGGGAGGAGCCCACGCCCAGCGCGCCTTCTTCCATGGCCTGCCGCACCAGGGCGCGCATGCGCTGCAGCTCCTCGGGCTTGGGCGGCCGGTTGTCATAGCCCAGCTCGTGGACGCGCACGGTCGTCGCGCCGATGAAGGAGGCCACGTTGGGCGAGACGCCGCGCTTTTCCAGGTGCTCCAGGTACTCGCTCAGGGTGGTCCAGGTGACGTCGTACTTGATGTCGCCCTGCTGCTCGACCGACTCCTTCTTCATGGCGTCGTTGAGCGGTCCCATAGACCAGCCCTCGCCCATGACTTCCAGGGTCACGCCCTGACGGATGTCGCTCTGGCCGCGTCCGTCGTGGATCAGGGAGTCGGTGGCCCAGCTCAGCATGTTGATGAAGCCGGGCGCGACCGCCATGCCCTTGGCGTCCACCTCCGCCTTGGCTTTGGCGCCGCCCAGATTCCCAAGCTTGGCGATGCGGTCTCCCCGGATGGCCACGTCTCCGACGTACGGCTTGCCGCCGCTGCCGTCGTAGATCGTGCCCCCGCGGAGGATCAGGTCGTAGGTCTCGGCGGCCAGGGGGCCGGGGAGGGCGAGCAGGGCGAGAAGCAGAAGGCTCGGACGGGTCATCGGACCTCCTCGAAAGAGATGCGGCATTCTACAGCGTCCTCACCCCCTGTCCCCCACTCCCCACACCCAACCACCCAA
>JANOCF010001287.1:0-1729 GCA_031412055.1 Holophagales bacterium
GCTGCAGCCGCCCACGGGGTGGAAGACGCCGTGCTCGTACTCCAGGAATGAGAGGATCGAGAAGAGGCTCGGGCAGCGGAAAGGGGACATCCCCAGGTACTTGGACTGGAACGAGAAGGCCAGGCGCAGCCGCGGGTCCGAGAAGTAGCGTCCCAGCTCGCCGTCCAGCGAAAGCCAGGGCTTCAAGTCCGGCAGCAGGCGCAGCATCCGGCTGTTCAGGAGGTCCTTCCAGCCATGGAAGGGCGACTGAAGGCAGGGGCGGAACAGCTCGAAGCGGCGGCGGGTGTCGTCCATGAAGCGCCGCAGCGAATGCGCGTCGTCGGGAGACAGGGCGGCCACGGCCTGCTCCATCCGGTCGAGGTCCGGGGTGGCCATCAGCTCGCCGCCCGCGCCGAAGGTCAGGCGGTACTGGGGATCGAGCCGGACCAGCTCGACCTCCTTGTCCAGGTCATATCCAACCGAAGCGAAGATCTCCCGCAGGATCTCCGGGTAGAGGAAAAAGGTGGGGCCGACGTCGAAGCGGAAGCCGCCCATCTCCAGCGCGGAGGTCCGGCCTCCGACCCTGGACATACGCTCTACCACGGTCACCCGCAGCCCCGCGCCAGCCAGGAGGATCGCGGCAGCCAGACCGCCCGGCCCGGCCCCAATCACGGTTACTCGGTCACGTCCTTCTCGCATGCTGCAACTCTAAGTCGTTGTCCATTTTTTGTCAAGATTATTGCGGCCACAATCTGGACATGACGGAGCAGGCCACACAAAAGGTGTACGCGCACGGCTCCGGGCCGGATGAAACCGGCCGGAGCGGGAGACGGACTGGAAGAGGAAAAGGCTACTTGGTGAACTGGTCGAGCTCTTCGACCGTGGGAACCGCGGGCTCGCCCTGCAGTTGGCGCTCGCGGCGGGCCTTGCGGGCGCGGCCCATCTCCCAGAGGGCCGGGATCAGCGACAGGGCGATGATCGCCAGCACCACCAGCGAGAAGTTGTCCTGGACAAACTTCAGGTTCCCGAACAGATACCCGGCCACCGTGCAGATCACCACCCAGGCCAGGCCGCCGCTCACGTTGTAGCTCATGAACCGGCCGTAGGTCATGCTGCCCAGCCCGGCCACGAAGGGCGCCAGCGTGCGCACGATGGGGACGAAGCGCGCCAGGATGATGGTCTTGCCGCCGTACTTCTCGAAAAACTCATGGGTGTAGGCCAGGTGCTCGGCCTTGATCACCTTGAAGCGCTTGGCGTTGAGCAGGCGCCGCCCGAGGAAGTGCCCCACCCAGTAGTTCACCGTGTCGCCGATGACCGCCGCCACGAAGAGGAGCACGAGCAGCCAGCTCAGGGAGAGCGTGCCCAGCGATGCCAGGGCGCCGGCCGCGAAGAGCAGGGAGTCGCCCGGCAGGAACGGGGTGACCACCAGGCCGGTCTCGCAGAAGATGATCAGGAACAGGATCAGGTAGGTCCAGGCTCCGTACTCCGCGGTGAAGCTCCTCAGGTGCTCGTCCAGGTGGAGAAAGAGGTCGGCGAACTGGGTCAAGACTTCCATGGGGGATCCTCGCGGAGAGACTCCCGGCCGGGGACACGCCGGGGCCGCAAGAGAGTAAAGCTCTTCCCCCGGGTTGGCAAGCCCTGTGCAGCAGGTCCGGCGACCTCGAAGTCGTGATATCAAGAGTTCCCCATGACCCCCATCTTTCTCGTCCTGGCCCTTCTTGTCGCCATCGTCGTGGTGTTTTCCTTCGAG
>JANOCF010001288.1:0-3371 GCA_031412055.1 Holophagales bacterium
CGCGTCGCGCAGGCCGGTGAGGATCGCCTCGCCGTCCGTGTCGACGCGGAGCTCGCCATACCGGGCCGATTCGAACAGCCCCGCCTGACCTTCCTGAAAGAAGAAGGCGTTGGTGGCGAGCTTGACCTCCTCGTTGCGCACCCGGTAGCGCAGGAGCATCTCGTTCTCCGCCAGCGGCTCGTCCTGGTGCAGGCGGACGAACGAGCCCACGCCCCGCTTGTCCAGCGCGAGCACGAAATGTCCATCGGTCTTCGGGCGTTTCGCGTCGTCCACCACCTTGAACCGCAACGCCATGTAGTCGCCCTGCATGAGCGATCTCGGGTCGACGGGCGCGAGCTCGAGCAGGACGGTCCGTCCGTCCTCCAGCAGCCGCTCCCTCTGCAAGATGGAGACGTTGACGAAGGCCAGCACGACCAGCCCGGCGAGGATCGCGAGCGCTTTACGCATGCTCGGGCCACCAGCGGTGAAGAGCCAGCCGCGCCAGGAGCAGGGAGACGCCGAGCAGGATCAGCAGGCCCGACTTCTGGAGAAGCGTCGCCTCCAGCGAGTAGTAGTAATACGAGAGGTAGGCGAGCAGCGAGAGGATGCCCAGGCCGGTCAGCGTACGGTTGCCGTTCGCGAACCCCAGAATCAGGACCACGATCGGCGGTGCGAGGCCGGGCACTTCGAGCGAGGCGAGGGCCACGATCGCGGCGCTGGCGAGCCCGATCCGTCCCGCGCCCGAGTCCCAGGCTACGCCCTCGCGGCGGAGCAGGCGGGCCACGGTCCAGACCAGGACCATGCCGGTGAGCAGGCCCGCGATCCGGACGGCCATCTCGCCGCCGAGCGGAGCCTCGTTCTCCACCACCATTTCCGCGATCCCGAAGTGACCCCGCACCAACGCCGTGATCAGGGTCGTGAGCGTGAGCCCGTATCCCGCCGCGCGGATCATCGAGCCCTGCCGGGGGTGATCGAATTCCGCGAGCCAGAGCGCGGTGAGCGCCAGCGTGGCCAGGGCCGGAGAGAAGGATTCCAGGCCCCAGCCGTCGAGAGCGATCACCAGCGCGAGCGTCGCCGTCCAGGCCGTCCACACGCGGTGCACGAAGTTGGGGATCAGGAAGAAGAGGATCGACTGCACCAGGGCCATCCAGATGGCGATCCAGGAGATCGACGACCTTTCAAAAGAATCGATATCCAACAGACCCATCAGGATCAGGATCTGGCCGGCGAGGCTCACGGCCAGTCCGAACTGGGCGACGAAGCCGCCCCGGGGAAACAGCCGGAACAGCGCCACCATGGCCGCGCAGAGCGCCGAGCCGACAAGGATCGCGGCGGTCGAGCTTTCAAAGACAGTCGAGAAGAGCGTGCCGACGAAGCCCAGCAGGAAGAGCGCGCCGAGCCAGCCGGCGATCCCGAGCATGGCGCGGACGAACCAGGGTGCCTCGTGCGGGTCGGGCGGCGGCGCGTCGCCCTCCACCAGCGCGGATTCCTGGAGCCGTGTCCAGAGAGCCTGCCGGGCGCTCACTTCGATGTCTCCGATGTCTCGGATGTCTCCGAAATCACCCTGCGGAGCCACCATCCGCCCGCCGCGGAAAGCCCGATCACGACCAGGCCGATGAACAGCATCTGGCCTGCATCCATCTCCAGGCTGTCGACGAGGGAGGTCACCACGACCACGATCACCGAGAGAACGGCGCCAGCCAGGATGTACACGTCCGGGATGCGGCGCCGGTACACGGCGTACACGATCGCGAGCCAGGCGAGCCAGGCTGCCGCTCCATAGGAGGTCCCGTCGTCATCGAGAATTTCCGACATGACGAGCGAGGTGGCGATCGCTCCGCTTGCGGTCGCGATCAGTCGCGGTCCCCAGCGCTCGCGCAGCCAGGCGGCCTTGATCGCCGAGATCTCCCACGCGGCGAGGGCTGCCAGGTTCAGCGCGAGCAGAGTCCACAACAGCTCCTCGGTCCCGAACAGAAAGCCGAGGAAACCGTGGAACGCCTGGTAGTACAGCGTCACCGCGAGGTTAACCAGCGCGAGCCAGAGCATCCAGAGCGCCGGGAAGCGGCCGAGGACCACCCAGGGAAGGATGGCGAGGGCCCACGCCGTGAACAGCTCGAACGGATCGGCGCCGGTCTGGTAGATCTGCCCGACGAGGGCGAGCAGGCTCCCGACGAGCAGGGACGCCGCGAAAAGCGCCGCCTTGCCGGCCGGCCGGTCCACGCCCAGCCGCCAGACGAAGACGAGTGTCACGGCGATGAGCGCCTCGACCAGCCCGAGCTTCGCGAAGCGGCTGAGGTCCTGCCAGTTGTAGGCGAAGAAGAAGATGACTCCGGCGCCGGTCAGCACCGTGCCCATCCACAGGAGCAGGTGGTCGAGAAAGCTCCGCCAGCCGCCGAGCGTGGGAAGGGCACCGGCGGAATCGAGCGCGCGGCGCAGGTTCGCGGGCGCAATGCGCCCCTGCTCGGCCCAGTCGAGAAGGGTCTGTCTCGAATTCACTTAGGGCTGATGATATCAGCCTTGGACGAGACGCGATCGAAGCGCCAGGGCATTGCCTGTCGCGGCGCCGAGCGTCGTGTTGTCGAAGATGCACCAGACTTCCCGGCCCGCCGCCTCGTCCTCCCGGATCCGGCTGGCGAGGTCGTCGAGGTACTCCTCGGAATATGCCGAGTAGTACACCCTGGGCGAGCCGTGCAGCCGGTAGTAGCTCATACCGCGCCACCCGCCCGGCTCCGCGGCCTCGGGTACGCGTGCAGGATCGGCGGCCACCCGCGCGACGCGGATCTTCGCGAGCAGATCGTCCACCTCCGGCGTGAACCAGCTCGGATGGCGCGGCTCGCAGGCCAGGGGCAGCGAACAGCGAGCGCGGAGGTCCGCGAAGAACTCGTCGGCCATGGCTGCCTCGAAGTCCAGGCTCGGCGGAAGCTGGACGAGGAGGCATCCGAGCTTGTCGCCGAGACCGTTCGCTTCCGCGAGAAAACCTTCCAACAGCTCGCCGGCCTGCCGCAGCCGGAGACCGTGCGTGATCGTCTTGGGAACCTTTACGGAGAAGCGGAACGAGGACGGGACGCCGGCGCTCCAGCGAGCGTACGTGGCCGGCCGATGGGGCCGGTGAAAGGAAGAGTTGATCTCGACCGCGTCGAAGCGGGCCGCGTAGCGTTCCAGGTGGCTGCCCGCTTCCGGGAAGCACGCCTGCTCGGAACGAGGAAGGCTCCAGCCCGCGCTACCGATCAAGGTTCTTCGGCTGCCCAAGCGTCTAGGGCTCCGAAACCTCTGCCTCTTCTTCGTCGCCGTCCTCTTCGTCTTCGTCCCCGATCGGCCAGGTGTTGAAGACGAGGACCTCGCTTTCGACCAGGGCCTGCTCGTAGAACTCGCGGTCCTCGTCGTCCTCGGTG
>JANOCF010001289.1:0-3047 GCA_031412055.1 Holophagales bacterium
CGAAGTGCTCGAATGCGGCCCCGGCGTGCGCGACCTGTCCCCCGGCGACCGGGTCGTGATGGTCTTCGTGCCGAGTTGCGGCGGCTGCATTCCCTGTCTCGAAGGCCGGCCGGCTCTCTGCGAGCCGGGAGCGGCCGCAAATGCCGGCGGCACGCTGCTGTGCGGCGAGCGCCGGCTGCACCTCGGCGGCCACGACGTGCACCATCATCTCGGCGTGTCCGGCTTTTCCGAGTACGCCGTGGTATCGCGCCGCTCGTTGATCCGATTCGATCCCTCGCTCTCGTACGAGGAAGCGGCCCTGTTCGGCTGCGCGGTTCTGACCGGCGTCGGCGCCGTGGTAAACACGGCCCGCGTACCCGCGGGCACCACCATCGCCGTGGTCGGGCTTGGCGGCGTCGGTCTCAACGCGCTGCTGGGCGGCATTCTCGTCGGCGCCCGCGAGGTCATCGCCGTCGATCTGAACGAGGACAAGCTGACGCTGGCAAAGGAGTTGGGCGCCACCGCGGCGTTCAACGCCGGGGATGCCGAAGCGCTGGCCAGGCTGCGCGAGCACACCCGGGGCGGCGTCGACTACGCCTTCGAGATGGCCGGCTCGGTGCACGCGATGGATTTCGCGTACCGGGCCACGCGCCGAGGTGGAATGACGGTCACGGCCGGCTTGTCGCACCCCGAGCACACGTGGGCCGTGCAGCACGTGAACCTCGTCGCCGAAGAGCGCACCGTCAAGGGGAGCTACATCGGGTCGGCCGTTCCGCTGCGCGACATTCCGCGCTACATGGCGTTGTACCGGCAAGGCAAGCTGCCGGTGGACAAGCTGATGAGCGATCGCATGCCGCTCGAAGACGTGAACACCGGCTTTGATCGATTGGCGGCCGGCGGCGCCATCCGCCAGATTCTTACGTTGTGACCCTTCGAATGCGAGCCGATTACAAACATTTCCTTGTCATCCCGACGCGGTGGATGGACAACGACATCTATGGCCACGTCAACAACGTCGTCTACTACTCGTACTTCGACACCGTCGTCAACGAGTATCTGATCCATGAAGGCGGTCTCGACATCGCCGCCGGCGCGACGATCGGCCTGGCCATCGAAACGTTCTGCCAGTTCCACCAGCCGCTCTCGTTCCCCGAGGTCATCGACGCCGGGCTGCGGGTCGGGAAGCTCGGCAACTCCGCGGTGCGCTACGAGATCGGCCTCTTCCGGCAGGGGCACGACGAACCCGCAGCCACCGGCCATTTCGTGCACGTTTTCGTGGATCGCCAGACGCGCAAGCCGACGGCCATGCCGCCGGGCATCCGCGCCTGCCTGGAGCGGCTGGTCTAGAACGTGCGCTGCCAGTAGCCGACGTCGATCCACCGGTCGAGCTTGAATCCCACCTCCTTGAAGTGGGCGACCTTCCGCAGGCCGAACTTCTCATGCAGAGCGACGCTCGCATCGTTCGGCAGGGTGATGCCGCCCATCACCGCATGGATGCGCCGGTCCTGCAGCATCGGAAAGAGCTGACCGTACAGCTTCGAGCCGATCCCGCGCCCGCCATGCTCAGGGGAGAGATAGACCGTGATCTCCGCGGAAAATCGGTCACCGCTCCGGGCCTTCCACGGCGTGGCATAGGCGTATCCGGCGACGCGGCTCCCCTCCTCCGCCACCAGCCAGGGCAGCGATGCGGACTGAACCGCCTCGATGCGCCGAGCCATCTCGGCGGCCCCAACCGGCTCCTCCTCGAAGGTCACCACCGTTTCCATGACGTAGTGGTTGTAGATGTCCGCGATGGCCGCCGCGTCGGACGGTGCCGCATCTCGAATCACGGCTCAGGAGCCCAGGTTTGTGGCGGCATCACCCTCCGCGGGGCGCTGCCTCGTGTACAGCGACTCGTGGTAGGAGCGGCCGTCCCGGACGAGGTGGATCTGGCCCGTGGAGGCCCAGCGGCGGAGCGTAGCCGAGACGCTCCGCGGCTCGATGGGGTGCTTCAGCTTCGCGCCCCAGTACCTGCGGATCTCGGCGATAAGCGTCGAGGCGCCGAAGACCTCGCCGGCGCCCTTGGTCTCGATCACACGGCTCATCAACCGGCTCAGCCAGCGCCACCCGTCGGTGGCGACGTCTTCGGACAGCGGGGCTGGAGCCGGAGCCGGCGGCTTGACGTCTACCAGCATCCCGCCGATGGATTCGGACGCCGCCTTGAAGGCTTCGTAACGCTCGGTCGCCTTCCGATGCTCGGCCCCGTGGGTCCCCTTCTGCTCGGCGTGGAACGCCTGCTGCCCAGCGTGGTGCGCCTCCTGGGCCGCGTGGAGCTCCTGCTGCTCCTTGTGGTACGCGATTTTCGACTCCAGCTGCGCGAGCGCGTCGGCGATGGACACATTTGAGCCCATTCCAGGATCCTCCAGGAGGGGAGAGCAACGGCTCTACGTTGAAGACAACGGCTTCGAGCTCGAATTCTACCGGACACGAGGGCTTTGCGTCCACTCAACGTTGAAGAGTCCACGATCATTTCAACACAGAACGGCATTTCTTCCACGTACTGCGCGCGATACGTCGCAATGCTCCTGCACTCCTCTCCAAACGAGCCGCGCAACGTTGAAACGTGCCCGCGCAACTCAACGAACGGCGATGGCAACGTTGCATTGACCGCGTGCCATTCCACGCAAAACGCCTCGATCGTCGAAAAGAGCTCGCGCAACATTGAAGAGTGCACCCTGCGCGTGAACCTCTTCACTGACATTGCAACCCACAACATCCAATCTTCAATCTCTATCAGCGGCACTTCAACACAGGGCGGATTCATTTCAACGCTGCCAGGGCTGTACGTTGAGATGGATGCATCCATCTCAACGTACGAGGCGTGCTTTTCCGCGTAAGGTGCGCGGATTTCAATGTAGAGGCAGTACGTTTCAATGCTCTGGCTGCGGCGTCAGACGGTGCCGCTGGTCTCAGAGCCTGTGAAAAATCGCCCTTCGGCGCCAACCAATCCGGCCGGCCCAACGGGCCGGGAGAATCCAGCCCAGGGCTGAGGCCGCAGGCCGATGCCCTGGGAAAACAGGCCAAACATC
>JANOCF010001290.1:0-2749 GCA_031412055.1 Holophagales bacterium
GGAGGGGATCTCCCTCTTCCGGGAGATCAAGCGGCGCGATCCGGGGCTGCCGGTGCTCCTGATGACCGCGTGGACGTCGCTGGAGACGGCCGTCCAGCTCGTCAAGGAGGGGGCGAGCGACTACCTGGCCAAGCCCTGGGACGACGAGAAGCTCCTGGTCACCGTCCGCAACCTGCTGCGGATACGGGAGTTGCAGCTCGAGAACAACCGTCTGCGGGGGCGCGCCAAACGGACCTGGGAGGAGCTCGCCGAGCATCACGACCTCTGCGGCGCGGTGTGGGCCAGCGAGCGCATGCACGGTCTGGCCATCCTCGCGTTACAAGTAGCGCGGGCGGACGTGCCCATCCTCATCACCGGTCCGAGCGGTGCGGGCAAGGAGAAGCTGGCGGAGATCGTCCAGGCCAACTCGCGGCGCAAGGACAAGCCCTTCATCCGCCTCAATGCCGGTGCGATCCCCGATGAGCTGATGGAGAGCGAGCTCTTCGGTTCCGAAGCCGGGGCCCACACCGGCTCCACGCGCCGCAGGGTCGGGCGCTTCGAAGCCGGGGACGGCGGTACCCTGTTTCTGGACGAGATCGGCAACCTTTCGCTGTCGGGCCAGCGCAAGCTCCTGCGGGTGCTCCAGAGCGGCCAGTTCGAGCGCCTGGGGAGCAGCGAGACCCGCAAGGTGGACGTGCGGCTCATCTGCGCCACCAACGCCGACCTCCGCCGGGAGATCGGCGCCGGCCGGTTCCTGGAAGGCCTTTTCTACCGTCTCAACGTGGTGGAGCTGGCCGTGCCGCCGCTCTCGGAGCGTCCCGAGGACGTCCTGCCCCTGGCCGAGAAGTTCCTCCGCGACCTCTCGCCCTCTCCCACGGGAGCGATGTGGCGGCTGTCGGCCGACGCGCGGGAGCGGCTGCTGCGCTACGCCTGGCCGGGCAATGTCCGCGAGTTGGAGAACGCCCTTCGCCGCGCCGTGCTGGTCGCCCCGACCGACACCCTCCGCGAGGAGGACCTCGGGCTGGGCACGGCTGGCTTCTTCCCGGTCGCGGTGGCGGACCGTCCTTCTCCCGAGGAGCTGCCTCTCGACGATGACGCCCTGGCCGAGCGGATCAAGCTGGAGCGAGCCCTGGCCGAAGCGGGCGGGGTCGTGGCCAAGGCCGCCGAGACGCTGGGCTTGAGCCGGCAGGCCCTCTACCGCAAGCTGGAGAAGTACGGGCTGGCGGTAGAGCGACGGGTGAAGGGGTAGATGTCCGAGCGGGCGGAGCCGCCCCTGCCCCTCTGCCGGGTGAGTGATCGGTCAGTGCGGGGCGGTGCTGTTGGACGCGGTCCGTTCCAGGATGTAATCCGCCATGCTCCGCGCCAGCTCGCTCTCTCCCATGAAGACCTTGCCCGCGTTCTCCTTCCGAAAGAGCGCGGTCTCCTCGTCGCTGTGGGTGCGGACGATCGTCTCCACGCCGGGATTGACCATGCGCGCGACCTCGATCATCCGGCGGGCATCGAACGGATCGGGGACCGCGATCACCAGCATCCGAGCCCGCGCCACGTGCGCCTGGATGAGCACCGCCGGATCGGCAGCATTGCCGGACACGGCATGCACGCCGCGCTCGCGGAGCTCCTCGACCACCTCGCGGTTCTGCTCGGCCACGACGAAACGCACGCGATGCTCGATCAGGCTCTCGGCGATGCGCCTGCCGACGCGGCCATAGCCGACGAGGACCACGTGCCCGGTGAGCTGCTCGGAGGGGACGGACATCGGCAGCTCCGCCAGCGGATCGTGGGGGCGCTCGACCAGGCGGGCGAGATTGGAGCGGGACCGGATCCACCGCTGCAGCGGCTCGATCGCATGGAAGACCAGCGGATTGAGCGCGATCGAGAGGATCGCCCCGGCCAGGATGAGGCTCTGGCCTTCGGCGGGCAGGAGCCCGACAGAGACCCCCAGGCCCGCGAGGATGAAGGAGAACTCGCCGATCTGCGCCAGGCTGGCCGAGATCGTCAGCGCGGAGTTGAGAGGGTAGCGGAACGCGAGGACGAGCAGGAACGCGACGATCGACTTGCCCAGGACGATGATGGCCAGGACGATCAGCACGTGCATCGGCTCGCGGACCAGGACCTGCGGATCGAACAGCATCCCGACCGAGACGAAGAACAGCACCGAGAACGCATCGCGCAGCGGCAGCGACTCCGAAGCGGCCCGATGGCTCAGCTCGGACTCCCGCATTACCATTCCGGCGAAGAACGCCCCGAGCGCGAACGACACGCCGAACAGCTCGGCCGCTCCGTAGGCGATGCCGACCGCGGCCGCGATGACGCACAGGGTGAAGAGCTCGCGCGAGCCCGAGCGGGCCACCTGCCAGAGGAACCAGGGGAAGAGCCGCCGGCCGACCACGATCATGAGCGCGACGAAGAGCGCCACCCGGACCAGCGTCAGCGCCAGCGTCATGAGGAGCCCGCTGTCTCCGGCTCCCGCGGCGACCTCGGCGACCTCGGCGACAGAGCCGGTGCCGAGCGCGGTGGCGATCGGCGGCAGCAGCACCAGGACGAGCACCATCGCCAGGTCCTCGACCACGAGCCAGCCGACCGCGATGCGGCCGTTCACGGTCTCCAGAACGCCCCGGTCCTCCAGAGCCCGCAGCAGCACGACCGTGCTCGCGACGGAGAGCGCAAGTCCGAACACAATCCCCTCGGCGAGGCTCCAGCCCCAGAGCATAGCGACCATGGCGCCGAGGGGGGCCTCGGCGCCGACCAGGTCGAGCGCGCCGGGAAGCGC
>JANOCF010001291.1:0-6462 GCA_031412055.1 Holophagales bacterium
TGTCCGAGATGCCGAAGTAGTCGATGTGGGCGGCGAACTCCTCGGGCGCGAAGGTGGCGGCGGCGAGCGCCATGTAGCCGCCGTAGCTCGCGCCGAGGATCGCGGTCCGGTCCTTGTCCACCCGGGCGTTCTCGACCAGCCAGCGCTTGCCGGCGAGCACGTCCTGGAGCGGGCCGCCTCCCAGATCGAGATCGTCGAGCGCGGTGTAGCTCTTGCCGTAGCCGGTCGAGCCGCGCACGTTCGGCACCAGCACCACGTACCCCTTGGAGACCAGATACTGGCGGACGCCCGAGAACCGCCGCTTGGCCTGCGAGTGGGGTCCGCCGTGGATGTCGAGCACCGCGGGAAAGGGCCCCTTGCCGTCGGGCTCGTAGACGATGGCGGGGATCTCGCGGCCGTCGAACGACTTGATGCGCACCGCCCGTCCGGCCGCCATCTTGCGGCCCTTCAGGGCGGGCGGCAGGGCGTCCACGAGGGGCCGGGCGCTCCCCTTGGTGAGATCGATCAGGTACAGCGTCTCCGGCGCGGTGTCCGTGACCAGGGTCGCCGCGAGATAGCGGTCGGAGCCCGAGAAGGCCACGGGCACGAAGGCGCCGCCGAGATCGGGCCGGGGGAGCGCCACGGTGCGGCCGTTCGCGAGCTCGCGCACCTCCACCTCGGGCGTGCCGTCGGCGTTGGTGACGGTCGTCAGATAGCGCCCGCCCCGCGACACCGCGCCGGTCTCGACGTCCCACTCCCGCCGGTGGACCACCCGCGAGGCGCGGGTGGCCACGTCCATGGCCTGGAGGGAGGTGAACTCGCCGCCGTCCGTGGTCGTGTAGTAGAGGGTCTTGCCGTCCGGGGAGAAGGCGGTGGGGGTGTAGGCCACCGCGCCGGTGTGCGGGGTGAGCAGCACGGGCTCGGTGGCGCCACGCTCCAGGAGATACAGATTGAAGTCGACGTCCGACAGGATCTCCTGGAAGACGGCGCGCTCGAAGCCCGGGCTTGCCATGGAGAACGAGAGGCGCGAGGGTGTCTTCCACAGCGTCTCGGTGGCTCCGGTTTCGAGGTCGCGCCGGTGGATCTCGGTGAAGTCCTGGCCGGGCAGGGCGGTGTTGAAGAGGAACGAGCGGCCGTCCCGCGCCCAGGCGAGGAAGCCGGCGCGGGCGCCCGCGGGCAGCCCGGGAGTCAGCTCGCGGGGCGTCTTGCCCGCGCTGTCGGTGAGATAGAGGCGGGTCTCGTCGTTGCCGCCGGAGTCGGTCTCGTAGAGCAGGGCGTCGGCTGTGGGCGAGAAGGCGAAGGCGTGGAGCGTGCCCGTCGAGCGGGTGACCTGGACCGGGGCACTGCCGCCCCCCACGGCCGCCACGGGCTGGACCCAGACGTCCAACCGGCCGCCCGTGTCGGTGGCGTAGGCCACCCGGGTCTCGTCGTGCGAGAACGAGGCGTTCGCCTGGACCCGCCGGATGTCGAGGTACTCGGAGATGGGCACGGGAGCCCGGGGGGCGAGCCTGGGGGCTGCTGTCTCCTTGGCGTCGTTTCCGGAGAGCGGATGAGCCAGCAGCAGGAGGGCGAGGGCGAGCGGGTTTCGGTGCATGGTTCCTCCGTGGGTCGGGTCCGGGTCAGGTGTAGCACGCGCCTGCCGGAGGGGGCTTCTCCCGCTTTGCGCAAGCGAGCAATCCCGGAGAAGTGGGCCGGATCACCCTCGGGTAGCTTGCAGACATGATCGCCACGGAGACGGAAAGCCTGTTGACCGAGCTGGAGCTGGGCTGGACCGGGGAGGACCTGCGCGCTCTCGAAGCGGAGATCTCGCCCTACACCGACGCGCTGCGCGACTACATGGGCTCGGGCGAGGAGATCCCCTCGCACATCCGGGGCGCGAGCTCGGTCTGCGTTCCGATCACCGGGATCACCGATCCCTGGCAGCTCTACCGGGAGGCCGATGGCGAGGTGAAGGAGGAGTCCTTCGAGGTCCGGGAGCACCGGACCTACTGGATCACCGTCCACTTCTCGACGGTGCCGGTGGTGCTGCTGCTGCTCAAGAACCGGGTCTGGCCGATGCCGAAGATGGCCGGGCTGTGCGCCCGCTGCGGCGACGTCCTGGGAACGCCCGTGGGCGGCACCCGCTACCTGCAGTGGAACCAGCCGGGCTTCGCGTGGACCCTCCACACCGACCACGATTACGAGGGAGTGGAGTCGCGGGTCCACGTGCCGCTGATCACCACGCCGCAGAACCTCTTCGCCTGGGCGCCCGCGCTGGACTCGAAGCGCGAGGACTGGCTGCTGGTCCGCCACCTGGAGCGCGGGCGGATCTACCAGACGCGCACGGACATCCCCCACACGGCCATGAACGAGCACCCCACCGAGGGCCGGTTGCATCTGATCCTGGACGTAGGCTCCCCGGTCCGGGATTGAAAAAGGCCGGGCCGGGGCCGGATTCACCCGCGGGTGCGGGGTGCTTGCCCGCCGGTGCAGGGTTCACGCCGGCCGGTGTGAAGTCTCGACCCGCCGGTGCAGGGTCCTCACCCGCGGGTGAGACGGGTTTACCGGCGGGTAATTTCGATCCTCCCTGCGACCCGCGCTACCGAACACGGACGTCGAAGACCCCGGTGGTCACGCCGCCGCTCCGGGCCTGCACCCACAGGCGGTAGAGCCCCGGCTCGGGAAAGGCGTAGGGGAACGCGAGGGCGTCCGCCGGCGCGGGAGGCGCGGAAGTGGCCGCGTGGGTGCCGTGGCCGGCGTGGGGATCGACGGCCCCCCAGCGGCGCTCGAAGAGCTGCTGCGCGGCCATGGAGATGCTGCCCGAGGGGTGCAGGTGGACGAAAATCTTGCCGTCGTCGCGGGCGAGCACCAGGTGCCCCCACATCCCCATGTACGGTTCAAGCGCGGCCGGACGGCCGGACGCGTCGAGGAGGTCGAAGCGCAGGGTGGTCTCGCGGCCGGCAGTGAGGGGCTCGCGATCCCGCCGGACCATGCGGAGACCGTCACCCGAGGGGTGCCAGGAGTCGTCCGGGTCCGGCGCGATCTCGGGCTCTCCTGGAGCGTCCGGCGCGGCGGGCGGCAGGTCGACGCGGCCGACCAGGGTGTGGGCGAAGCCGGTCTCCTCGGTCACGTCCGCGTACAGGCGGTAGCCCCCGGGCGGCAGCTCCGGCAGCGCGGCCTCGAACGTCTGGTCCCCGGTGTCGACCGCCACGGGGTGGAGGTGGGCGAACGCTCCGTAGCCCCCCTCCCGGAGCAGGAACAGGTGCATCAGCTTGCCGTGGTCGGGGACCAGCGGCACCCCCCGCTCCTGCCAGCGCGGACCGTCGAGCTTCAGGGACAGGTAGCGCTGCGGTCCCGCCGTGAGGGTCCGGGCCGACAGGCTGAAGGGGCTGTAGAGCCGGCCCTGGTGCTCGGCGTCCACCCGGCTCCACCAGCGCTGACCCGCGGCCAGGACCAGGACGGCGAGCAGGCCCGTGGCGACCGCTGCCGTCCGGCCGCGGGAGCGCCGGGCAGCGTCGGGAGTCTCTCCCGGCGCCAGGGTCCCCTCACGGACCGCCGCGCCTGCGAGCTGGACCCCGCCCACGAACAGCAGGAGGACGAGCGACGCGAGCAGCGCGCCGGCCGCCCGCGGCATGGCGAGCCGCTTCGTGGGTGCCGCGGAGACCGGGACCGAGACCCGGCCGCTTCCGGCGATTCCGGAGACCTCGACCTCCAGCGCGTAGGAGCTCATCGTGAGCAGCCAGACCTCGGCTGCGTAAAGATGCCTGGACACCGGCTTTGCCTCGTCGGGCGGCGGCGCCCCTTCCAGGCCCGCATCCCAGCGCGCCGGCCGGACCGTCACCCGCCGCACCCCGGGCGCCTCGACCCGAACCGAGACCTCGGCGGCTCCGGGCACCACTTCGGGCGGGCGAACCACGATCCGGACCGGGTAGGGTCCCGCGTCTCCCTGGAAGAACACGTTCGGGCTGCCGACGTGCCCCATGGTCACCAGGGCGATCAGGATCAAGACAGGGAGTCTCAACGCCGCACCCTCGCCAGGAAGCCGCCCGAGAGGTGCCCGGCCGCCGCGGACAGGGTGGCGATCAGGAGCGCCAGGGCGAGGTCGCCCGCGTCCGGCGGGGCGTCCCAGAAGCGGTAGCGCCAGTCGCCGAGGCGGGGGAAGATCCCCTCCTGCCCCGAGGTCACGCCGAAGTACCACTGGTCGCCCGCGAAGAAGGCGTTGCGGGCGCCGGGGCTCAGCAGGAACCCGCTCATCGGCCACTGCACCGCCAGCAGCACGGCCAGGAAGGCGGCTCCGAGCAGCGCAACGTGTTTCCGCAGCAGGTCGATGGCCATGGCCGGGAACAGCAGCAGCAGCGGGAAGAGACCGGGCCACATGTGCTCAACCGGGTTGAGGATGGGCGCCAGCAGCGGCTGCGCCGGGAACAGGGGGAGAACCCACAGCATGGCGAGGCTCAAGCCGGTGTAGACGGCGGCGGTCCGGGTCGCGGCCCAGCGGTCCTTCAACGCTCTTGAGGCGGCGACGAGCACCGCCGGGAAGGCCGCGCAGGCGAGCTGGTAGAAGGCGGCACCGCGCTGCCGGTTCGGGTAGCTGACCTCGATGAGCAGGGTGGCGAGCAGGAGCAGCAGGGTCCCGGCGATGAAGACGAATACCCTCCGCACCTGCTGGTGGGTGGCATGAGGCGCGGCGTCGAGCATCGCTCCCGCGTGCACCGCGATCATGCCCGTGGCCAGGCAGGTGTGGGCGGGGGTCAGGATGCCGAGGTCGAGGCCGTAGGCCTGGTGCCACCAGGCATCGAAGCCGGCCGCGGTCAGCATGGCGGCGGAGCCCCAGACCTTGACCCAGTCGCCGAGCGGCGCGTGCAGTCCCCAGATCGTTATCGCCGCGAGGGCGGTGGGCGCCTTCGCGAGCGTCGCCCGCGCCACGCCCCAGGCGCCGGAGAGCCCGGCGAGCAGGGCGCCGATGTAGATGGTCACGTGGGCTGGCGTCCAGACCGTGTCGCGCCCGATCGAGGCATGCCACGAAATGTCCCACAGCAGGCCGAGCGTGATGGCGGCGCAGCCCGTGGCCGTGAGGCGCAGGGTCCACGGGACGGCGGCCGTCTCGCCGCGCACCCAGCGCATCCGGCGCCCCTGGCGCCCCTGGATTACTGCCCGGATCGCGTCCGTGGTCACGGAGCGAGCTCCCGGAAGGCCTCCTCGACGGCCTTGGCGGAGAGCGGGCCGGTAAACACCTTGGCGATGGCGCCCCGGCCGTCGAGCAGCACCGCCGCCGGCATGGGTATGGCGCCGTCGCCGAACGCCTTTTCGAGCAGGGGCGCCACGGCGTCGGCGTTCGACAGCGCCACGGGGTAGGAGGGCTTGTTGCGGTCGAGGAACGCCCGCGCCGCGGCGGCATCGGGCTCGAAGGAGACCGCGATCAGGTCCAGCTCCGGCAGCGCCGCGTGCAGGCGGCCGATCACCGGGACCTCGGCCTGGCAGGGGAGGCACCAGGAGGCCCAGAAGCTCACGAGCAGCGGCTTGCCGGGCCGCGGGCTCCACTCGCTGCCGTCCAGCTTCCAGGCGCGCACGGGCTCCGGCACGTCGGCCGCCGCCGGCTTGACAGCCTTCCCAAGGAGGGAGGCGACCGTCACCCGGCCCTCTCCCTCGACGATGCGCAGCCGCTGGTTCACGGGCAGATCCGTGAACGTCTCCTTCTTCCCCGACGGCCAGTGGACGGTCAGCTCGTCGATCCTTTCGGCCTTTCCGAGACCGAAGTGGAGCGTGCCCTCCGACTGCGCCTGGAAGCCGTTGCCCGCCATGCGCAGGCGCATCTGCCGCGCGCCGCCCGCCGCGATCCGCACCACGGCGCCGACCGCGTCGCGGTTGCTCGCGGTGCCCACCAGGTCGATCCTGGCGAAGCGTGAACCGTTGGCGGCCTCATTGTGCAGGTAGACCACCTTGCGCCGCGCCACGCTGCGAACAACCAGGTCCAGGGCGCCGTCCTGGTCCAGGTCGGCCACGGCCACGCCCCGCCCTTCGAAGTCGATGTCGACGCCCAGCGGGTAGCCCGCTTCCAGGAACCTGCCGCCGCCTCCGTTTACGAACAGGCAGTTGCGCTCGCGGGCGTTGAAGCTGTAGCCCTTGAACTCGTCGCGGTTGGCGAGGAGCTGCAGGTCGCCCGGGTGGAGCCGCGTCATCAGGCGCTCCACGGACTGCTCCCGGGTAAAGGATTTGCCGCTCTCTTTGGGTGTGAGCGCCAGGACCTGGCGCCAGTAGATCGGTCAGGCATCGTCGGCGATCTGGCCCGACCAGAAGCCGTGGGCCACGTGCAGGTCGAGCCAGCCGTCGTTGTCGTAGTCGAGGAAGTTCGAGCCCCATGCCCAGCCGGCGAGGTTGACCGCCGCCTTTGCCCCGGTCTCTTCAAAGCCGGCCTCGGTCCCTGCCGTGCTCCGGTAGAGCGAGTTGCCGCGGGCGCTCCACAGTAGCTTCTTCCTCACCTCGGGATCGAGGTCGGGGAACAGC
>JANOCF010001292.1:0-5040 GCA_031412055.1 Holophagales bacterium
GGAGCCTATGAGTACTACCGGCTTTCCGAGGAGGTCCTGAGCCGTGTCTGAACCGTCTCGCAAGCGCGGTCTCCCGGTACGCGTCAAGATGCGCCACGACAACCACTTCGTCGAGGAGCTCACCGCTCGTCATGAGACGCCGGTGGGGAAGATGGTCCCCCTCTCGACCATCGAGCCCGATCCCAACCAGCCCCGGTCCACCATGGGCGACCTGGACGATCTGGTCGCCTCGATCCGGGACAAGGGAGTCCTGGAGCCGATCCTGGTTCGGCCCCGCCCGGAGTCGGACGAGCCGGAGCCCGCTGGCATCCTGTACCGGATCATCTCCGGCGAGCGGCGTTACCGCGCCTCCCAGGAGGCAGGCCTCTATGAGGTACCGGTCATCGAGATGGACGTCTCGGAGCAGGAAGCTCTCGAGATCGCCCTCATCGAGAACCTTCAGCGAAAAGATCTGACCCCTTTTGAAGAGGCCGAAGGGTACCGTCTTCTGGCCGAGCGGCACAGCTACACGCACGAAGAAATTGCCACGGCTGTCGGCAAGTCCCGCACCGTGGTAACCGAAGGGCTATCGCTCCTGCAGATGCCCGCGCGGGTCCGGGACACGGTCCAGGCCCTGGCCATCACCTCGAAGTCGCTCCTGCTGGAAGTCCTCAAGGCTGGCGACGAGCAGGAGATGATCGAGCTTCTGGAAGAGGTGGCTCGCCGTGGCCTGAACCGCGACGACCTGCGCCAGCGGCTCCGCCGGGACAAGGGCGGGAAGAACGGCGGTCGGCGGCGGCCCTACGTGTTCCGCTTCAAGTCGCCGGACCGCAGCTACAACCTGTCGATGACGTTCCGGCAGAGCGAGGTGGACAAGGACGACCTGATCCGCGCGCTCGACCAGATCCTGACCGACCTTCGCAAAGAGACCGCCTAGCTTTCCCTGAGCCGGTTCGCCTAGCCCTTGAGGGCTTGCGAGCCGGCATTTCGTTCACTAGCGTCTGTTCTGGTAAGACACATTATGTAAACCATCATGTGCCGGAGTCAACCGGCCAGCCATTCGGCTGCCAGATCCTCGTCCTCCTCCAAGCGGAGCTTGGCCAGTTCAGCTCCTGCAGGGAGTACGTTCTCCAGCCGGGCGTGAATCCACCTGACGAGGTTCTCGCTCGATGGGATGCTCCTGCCCTCTCCGAACTCGGGGACTGCGACATTCAGGTGCTGGTGATCCAGGGGCTCGATGACCTGGCGGGCGACCAGGGTGTCCAGCGCCCCCAGGTCGATGACGAAGCCGGTCTCTCCGTCGATCTCCCCCTGCACGGTGACGAAGAGACGGTAATTGTGCCCATGTCCTGGCAGGTTCGCGCACTTGCCGAAACGGGCTCGGTTCTCGTCTTCGGTCCATTCGGGGCGGCGGTACAGGTGGCTGGCGCTGAATCGGTATCTGCGTTCGAGTCGGACTTTCATGCAGAAGGCTCCGGGATTCATATAATGGGCCCGTGCGTATGCGTTTCCGTCTCGACCGCTACATCCTGACCGAGATCCTGGGCCCGCTCGGGCTGGGGTTCCTAGTCTATACGTTCATCCTTCTGATGCGGTTCCTGTTCCAGTCCGCCGAGATGATCATCCGCCGGGGACTCCCCGTCTCGATCGTCGGCGAGCTGCTGCTGGTGACCTTGCCGAACATCGTGGTGCTCACGCTGCCCATGTCCCTCCTGTTCGGCATTCTGATTGCGGTCGGACGGCTGTCGTCGGACAGCGAGCTTATCGCCATGCGGTCGAGCGGCCTCAGCCTGGTGACGCTGTACCGATCGATCCTCTTTCTCTCGACGCTGTTCGCCCTGCTCAACACCTGGCTGATGGTCTATGCCCTGCCCTGGGGCAACCATTCCCTCCAGCAGCTCCGTCTGGCGATCACCACCCAGAGCATCTCCCAGCAGGTCCAGCCGCGTGTCTTCTATGAGGAATGGGAGGGAAAGGTTCTCTATGTCTTCGAGTCGCCTGAGGGCGAGGACCGCTGGAAGGGGGTCTTCCTGGCGGAGTCGATTCCGGCCACCGAGGACAACGAGATCACGATCGCCGACTGGGGCGAGGTCCGGGTGGAGCCAGACGGCGAGCGCGTCGTCCTCCGGCTCTACAACGCCGTCCGCCACAAGGTCGATCTCAACGCTCCCGACCGCTACGAGATCAGCCGGCACCGGCGCCTGGACCTGATCCTGGAGGAACAGTTCACCTCCGAGCAGAAGGCGAAGATCTCGGTGTCCAAGGGTATCCGGGAGCTGACTCTCGGCGAGTTGCAGAACCTCAGAAAGGACCCGACGGCGTCGGACGAGCAGCGAAACCTCGCCCGGGTCGAGATTCACAAGAAGTTCTCGATCCCGGCCGCGTGTATCGTCTTCGGCCTGTTCGCCCTTCCCTTGGGGATCAACAACCGGCGAGGAGGCAAGGCCTCCGGATTTGCCCTCTCCATCGCGGTGATCGTTGTCTACTACATCCTCCTCAGCAACGGCGAGGAGGCGGCGCGCTACGGCAGGATCCAGCCCTGGGTAGCCATGTGGGCTCCCAACATCCTGATGGCCGCCGGAGGGCTGTTCCTCCTGGTACGCCGCAACCAGGACAAGAGCCTTCTTCTCACCCGGCTCGACCGCTGGGTTCGGCAGGATGTCTGGCGGAGCGTCCTGGCGCTCAAGAACCGCCGACAGGCCCGGCGGCGTGCGAAGCAGGTCGAGAGCACCGAGAAGGTCGCGGGCCAGAGCACGGAACCGGATCGCCGGCAGAAGCGGCGGCCGGAGCTGGTGCTCCTTCTCCCCCGCGTTCGCCTGGCATTCCCAAACCTTCTCGATCGCTACGTAGTCAGCCTTTTCTCCCGGGTGTTCTTCCTGGTTGTGATGTCGGGGATTTCCCTGTTCGTGATCTTCGACCTGAGCGAGACCATCGACGAGATCCTCAAGAACAAGGTTCCCAGCAGCATCGTCCTCAACTACTACAAGTACGGCGCGCTGCAGATGTTCTACGACATCGCGCCGATCGTGGTGTTGATCACCACCCTGATGACTTTCAGCCTTCTGGCCCGCACCAACGAGATCACGGCCTGCAAGGCGCTGGGAATGAGCCTTTATCGCCTGGCGCTCCCGGCACTGGCGGCTTCCCTGCTCGTGACCCTCTTCTGCGGCTATCTGGAGTCGGAGGTGCTGCCGGCCTCGAACGCCAAGGTGGCTCAGCTCAAAGACCGCATCCGGGGCAACGAGACGGTGAGGACCTACCGCCGGGCCGACCGCCAGTGGCTGTTCGGACAGGGGCGGTACATCTACAACTACCTGCACTACGACCCCCAGCAGCAAAGCCTGCAGCGGCTGCAGGTCTTCGACTTTGGCGAGGATCACCGGCTCTCACGCCGCCTGATCTCCGACTCCGCGCGCTACCTGGGCGAGGTGTGGCAGTTTTCCAATGGCTGGTCGCGCTCGTTCGATGGCGTCGAGGTCACGGCCTACAAGCGCTTCAACGGAGACAAGATCGTCCGCTACCCGGAGACGCCGACCTACTTCGAGTCCGAGATCCGGCCTCCCGAGCAGATGCGGTACAGAGAGCTGGAGGACTACATTGAGGAACTGAAGGAGAGCGGGCAGCCGGTCCCCGAGCTCCAGGTGCAGCTCAGGAACAAGATCGCATTCCCGGTAGTCTCGCTGGTCATGGCGCTGGTGGCGCTCCCGTTCGCGTTCCGCCTTGGACGCCAGGGAGGAGCCCTTTACGGCCTGGGCATCTCGGTGGTGCTGGGGATGGTCTTCATGGGGATCCTGGCGTTCTTCACCACCCTCGGCGAAGCCGGAGCCCTGCCGCCCGCGGTCGCGGTCTGGAGCCCCAGCGCCGTGTTCAGCATCCTCTCGCTGTATCTGTTCCTGGGCGTGAAGACTTGATCAGAAGCGACTATCAGAAGCGGCTGAGATCCCGGCCGAAGAGGCGGGCCTTGGTCCAGTCGAAGAGCACCTTGATCTTGTTGGCCGGGCTCACCAGCTTGGTCAGGTAGACGGAGCGCCAGAAGACCCAGGCTCCGCGTCCGCTCCACTTGACCTGCGGCAGGTCGGCGAGCGCCTCTCCCCCGCCGATGTAGGCGAGCATCCCCGAAGCCTTGAAGCGGTAGGGTTCCACGGGCCGGCCGGCTCGAAACTCTCTGAGCGCATTGGCGAGTTTGCTGCCCTGCTGCTGGGCTACCTGGGCCGTCGCAGGCAGCGGCGTGTCTCCCACGGCGCCAACGGCCGCGCAGTCTCCCAGGGCATAGACCCCTTCTCTTCCCGACAGGCGTAGGTAGTCGTCCACGACCAGGCGACTCCTCCGGTCCAGCGGTTCACCAAGAGAAGCGATGAAGGGGACGGGAGCGTTGCCTCCGGCCCAGAGAACCAGTCCGCAGGGGACCACTTCCCCACTCTCCAGCACGACCCGCTCGCGCTCGATGGCCTTGACCCTGGCCTGGGTGCGGACCTCGATCCCAGAGTGCAGGAAGTGGCGGCGCGTGTAGTCGCTCAGCGCCTCGTCGAAACTGGTGAGGAGCCTCCCGAGAGCCTCGATCAGGACGACGCGCGCCTGTGGGGCGTGCTCGGGATAGCTGCGGCGGAGCTCCTCGTCGATCAGGTCATCGATCTCGGCGGCGATCTCGACCCCGGTGGGGCCACCGCCGCAGACCACGAAGGTCAGCCGCTGCCGCACCTCCTCGGGAGTCAGTCCCGGGATGTCCGCGCGGGCGAACTGCTCCAGAACCCCTCGCCGGACGGCCTGGGCGTCCTCCACACTCGCGAGCTTGAGGGCGTGCTCCCGCACTCCCGGGATGCCGTAGTCCCCCACCGCAGCCCCCACTGAAATTGCCAGGACATCGTACGGCAGGGTGAACTTCTCACCACCGACGGCCCCGGTGCAGTGCACCTGTCGGGCCTCCCAGTCGACGGAATCGGCAAAGCCCTCGATGACGTGGATATCCCGCAGGCGGCGCCGGGTCGGCTCCAGGATGCTGCGGAACTCGACGGAGCCGCTGGCCGCGGAAGGAAGAAGTGGAGTGAAGAGGAAGTAGTTGCG
>JANOCF010001293.1:0-6590 GCA_031412055.1 Holophagales bacterium
CCGCCGTACTTGTCGCGCAGCTCGCGGAAGCGCGGGCTGCAGGACCTCGTCGGCTACTGCTTCATCAAGCTGGGCAACGAGGCCACGGTGCGCATGCTGGACGAGATGAAGGAAGTCTCGTTCCTGTATGCGACCCGGGCGGGCATCTCGTTCGGCGTCGACGACATGGTGGTGCCGAGCCGCAAGCCGGAGATCCTGGCCCAGGCGCATCGCGAGGTGGGCGAGATCGAGAAGCAGCGTTCCGCCGGTGTCATTACCGCCGGTGAGCGCCACAACAAGATCATCGACATCTGGCACCGCGTGACCGAGAAGGTGTCCGAAGAGATGTTCCGCGAGATGCGGGAGATCGAGGCGGCCACGGGCGAGTTCAACCCGATCAACCTGATGGCCGACTCCGGAGCCCGAGGCTCGCGGGAGCAGGTCCGGCAGCTCGCCGGCATGCGCGGTCTCATGTCCAAGCCTTCGGGCGAGGTCATCGAGACGCCCATCACGGCGAACTTCCGCGAGGGCTTGTCGGTGCTGCAGTACTTCATCTCGACGCACGGCGCCCGCAAGGGTCTCGCCGACACGGCGCTCAAGACGGCCGACTCCGGCTATCTCACCCGCCGGCTGGTCGACGTGGCCCAGGACGTCATCATCAACGAGGTGAACTGCGGCACGATCGACGGCATCGTCGTGTCGGCCATCATGGAGGGCGGCGAGATCCTCGAAGCCCTGCGCGACCGTATCGTCGGCCGCGTGGCGCAGGAGGACATCTACGACCCGATGACCGGCGAGCTGATCATCGAGGTGGACCAGGAGATCACCGATGCCCTGGGCAGCGCCGTGCAGGCGGCCGGCATCGAGCGGGTGAAGATCCGTTCCGTGCTGACCTGCGAAGCACGGCGGGGTGTGTGCGCGTCCTGCTACGGCCGCAACCTGGCGACCGGCAAGCTGGTCGAGATCGGCGAGGCCGTGGGCGTCATCGCGGCGCAGTCGATCGGCGAGCCCGGCACGCAGCTCACCATGCGGACCTTCCACTACGGTGGTACGGCGAGCCGCGTGTCCGAGCAGTCGAAGCACATCTCCAAGAACCCGGGCATCGTGAAGTTCCTGAACGTCGCGACGGTCGAGAGCAAGCGCGGCGCCCTGGTGGTCATCAACCGCAGCGGCAAGCTGGTCATCACCGACGAGAAGGGCCGCGAGCGCGAGCGCTACGCCCTGACCTACGGTTCCCAGCTTCTGGTGCACGAGGGTGACCTGGTCGAGGCGGGCACCGAGGTGGTGACCTGGGACCCGTTCACGTACGCCATTCTCTCGGAGATCGGCGGCCGGATCGAGTTCCAGGACATCGTGGAAGGCGAGAACGTCCGGGAGGAGACCGACAAGGTCACCGGCCTGTCGCAGAAGATCATCGTGGAGGCCTCGGCCAACGAGAAGCGGGTGCCGGCGATCATGATCCGCGGCGAGGAGCGGGAGAAGCGGTACCTGCTGCCGTCTGGCTCCCACCTGGTCGTGCAGAACGGTCAGGACGTCTACCCCGGCGACACGCTGGTCAAGATCCCGCGTGAGACCACGAAGACCAAGGACATCACCGGCGGTCTGCCGCGCGTCGTCGAGCTGTTCGAGGCGCGCAGCCCCAAGGAGCCGGCGATCATCACCGAGATCGACGGCGTCATCCACCTGGGCGATGTCCACAAGGGGATGCGCAAGGTCATCGTGGAGAGCGACATGGGAGACAGCCGCGAGTACCTGGTGCCGCGGTCGATCCACATCAACGTGCAGGAGGGCGAGCGAGTGCGCGCCGGCGATCCCATGATCGACGGTCCGATCAACCCGCACGACGTTCTGCAGGTGCTCGGCGAGAAGGAGCTGCAGCGGTACATGACCGACAAGATCCAGGAGGTCTACCGCTCGCAGAGCGTGGCGATCAACGACAAGCACATCGAGGTGATCGTGCGCCAGATGATGCGCTCGGTGAAGATCGAGGAGGTCGGCGACACCGAGTTCCTGATCGACGAGCAGGTGGATCGCTGGAAGTTCCAGGAGGAGAACGATCGTGTCGTCGCCGCGGGCGGTACCCCCGCCATCGGCCGGCCGCTGCTCCTCGGCATCACCAAGGCGTCGCTGTCGACCGACAGCTTCATCTCGGCGGCCAGCTTCCAGGAGACGACCCGCGTGCTCACCGAGGCGGCGATCAGCGGCAAGGTGGACGGACTCCGCGGTCTGAAGGAGAACGTGATCGTGGGACGGGTCATCCCGGCAGGTACGGGCATGGACTACTACCACAACTTCCACATGGCCGAGGACTTCATCGAGCCCGAGCCGGAGACGGAGGAGGAGCTCTTCTTCGAGTTCGGCGAGGAGGAGATCCGCAGCCTGCCGCAGGAGGTCCTCGAGGGCGATTGATTCCAATCCTCCTCTCTCTTCGAGAAAAGGGCGGCCTCAGGGCCGCCCTTTTTTGTCCGCCCGCGGTGCTTGTCCCCCCATGGTAAGATCAAGATGCCATGAGGAACCTTGCAATCTCTACCCTCCTCCTTGGAGTCCTCCTTCCAATAGCGGCTCTCGCCGACGATGTTTACCTTCTGAACGGACGCAAGTTCGAAGGGGTGATCGCGGAGGAGACCGACTCCCAGATCCGGATCCGAATGCAGGGCGGCGTGCTGAGCCTCCCGAAGAGTCAGGTCCTGCGAGTGGAGCAGGGGGACTCGGCGCTGTCCGAGTACCTGCGGCGCAAGGAGAAGGTGCGGCGCAGCGCCGACACCCGTGCCCAGGACTGGCTCGAGCTGGCCCGCTGGGCGCGGACCCAGGGTCTCGAACAGGGCACGCGGGAGGCCGCGCTGGCCGCGGCCGAGATCGATCCCGGCGTGGAGGGGATCGCCCCGATCCTGCGCAGCTTCCGGTACGTGTTCGACAAGCAGCTCGGCCGCTGGATCTCCTACGAGGACTCCATGCGGCGCCGCGGGTTCGTCTTCACGGGCGGCGTCTGGCTCAGCCGCGAGGAGCTCGCGGAGCGGGCGCGCGAGCAGGAGACCGCAGCCGTCCAGCGACGCGCCCGGTTCGAAGCAGCCCAGGCCGAGCGGACCGCCCGGCAGACCGAGCTGATCCTCGCGACGCAGACCGCGCTCCTGGAGGAGCAGCTCCGCGAGCGCGAGCGCGACTCGATGATCTCGCCCTACACGAATTATGGCTGGCCGGTGGTCGTGATCCCCGGCTACTTTCCGCCGCCGTCGTCCTGCCACAGGGGCAACTGCAATCCGCCCGGTGAGCCGGGTGGCGGGGGACATCGTCCGCCCCGGCGCATGGACGACGGGCATGGCTCCTTCACCCGGGTGCCGGGAAGCCTGATCCCCGGCCGTCTGGGCGGGACGATGTCCTCGTCCTCTTCTCCCAAGCCTTAAGACGTCAGCGGCTTCTCTGTTTCGGGCGCCCGAAGTCCTGTACCCACAGGACCGTGGCGCCCGTTGCGCTCCGGCTGTGGCAAAATCTACCCTTCGATGTACTTGTTCAATGTTTTGCCGTTAAGGGAGGCGCCATGGTTGAGTCCTTTTTCAAGAAGGTGACGGCGTTCGAGGATGTGCCCGAGGAGTGGCTCATGCAGCTCGCGGACACGGTGGAGGAGAGGAGCTTCGGCCCCAACACGATCGTGTTCCGCCGGGACGACCCGTGCGACGGTCTCTACATCATCGCCAAGGGGGGAGTCGTGGTCCGCAACGAGGTGGTCGGACAGCCCATCGAGCGCGTGAGGGCGCTCGGACCAGGCGACGTGTTCGGTGAGATCGAGGCCCTGGATGGTCATCCGCGCGAGCTCTCCGCGCGCACCCTGGGCGCCACGCTCGTCTACCGCATCCCGGAGGAGCCGCTCCTGACCCTGCTGCGGGAGCATCCGGAGATCGAGATCACCCTGCGCGCGCCGGTGCCGCGCCGCCGCACCGCCCGGATGAACCAGCTCATGGCTCCGGCGAGCCGCATGGAGCCCCGCATCTGGGTGGACCGGGACGTCCTCCTCACGCTGGAGGGCGGCGAGACGTTCGAGCTCCGGCTGGAGAACCTGTCCAGCGGTGGAGCCTGCTTCAGCCCGGCACCGGACGGATGGCAGGTGAAGAAGCCGTTGAGCTTCGCCCTGGGGACCGACCACAACCCGGACCTGCTGCGGCTGAGCGGCGCGGTGCGCTGGCGGCTCGGCGGGGTTGTAGGAATCGCGTTCGACGGCTCCGGCCCGGCGCTCCGCAGGAGGGTCCAGGAGGCCCTGCGCGAGCTGCTCCCGGAGCCGAGCTAGACCGACCTGCGGAGGTGAGACTGCTTAGGAGCGGACCCAGCGCACGTCCGCCTCTTCGCGGCTGCCGAGCACTTGGCGGAGCACCGTGATCAGCCCGGGATCGGCTCCCTCGCCTTCAAGATTGTCGATGGTCGTCCGGTTGAGGTAGTAGTCGTCGTCGTCCGGCGACTCCTCCTCGAGCCGGTCGACCAGGAACTGGAATTGATCATCGGTGAGCGTGCCGAGCTCGGCGCCGGACTGCTTGTCGAACAGCTGAACCATGGAATCTCCCTCTCTGGCCGCGCGGCGCGACCGTGAGCCCCTTCAGATGTGGTGTTTGAAGATATCGAGTTGAACGCGGGCGGGTCAACGGGTCCGCAAATGAAACAGGCGAGGGCCGAAGCCCTCGCCTGATGTCAGCGGCTGGCCGCAGTCCTTACCGATTCACGTGCGCGGTGGTCGTCCGGGCGGCGTCGGTGTGGTGAACCTCGCGGCGACGCAGGCCCAGGAGTCCGGTGAGACCGAGAAGGCCGATCCAACCGAAGTCGGTGTTGTTGTCCTCGGTCTCGGTGTAGGTCCCGGCGTTGTCCTGGGTCTGAGCGGATGCGAATCCGCCGAGACCCAGCGTCAGGAGAAGGGCCATGGTCAGAGTGATGAGAAATTTACGCATTGTGAGTCCTCCCTTGTTGTTGGTTCGTGCGTCGAAACCCCACATGCCCCGGACCTTCTGCAATAAGCATGCACAGTGGAAGCGGCCTGGGGTCTCTGGTATGCTTCGGCAACGAAAACCGAAAGCCGTAGGGGGTAGTTCCATGCGTAATCTCATCGTCTCCGCCGTCCTTCTTCTCCTGGCGGGTTTGCGTCCCGCTTCCGCGACGACTGCTCTCCCGATCCAGGATGGCGCCCTGGCCGACCAGGCCGTGGTGATCGCCGAGGGTACGGTCACGGCGGCAGGACCGGCTTCCCGGCCGGGCCGTCCCGCCACCGAGTACCGGCTGCGCGTCGAACGCCTGATCAAAGGGGAGGCTCCGGGCGGCGGCACCCTGGGCAATCTGGTGGTGCGGGTGCCCGGAGGCGCCGCGTCCAACGGCCTGAAGCTGAAGATCTGGGGTGCGCCGGAGTTCCGCATCGGCGAGCGCTCGCTGCTTTTCCTGGTCGCCAACCAGGACGGCACCTACAGTCCTCTCCACCTGGCGCTGGGCTCCTTCCACGAGCTCCGCTCGGGCACGGAGCGCCTCGCCGTCCGCGATCTTTCGGAGGTCTACCAGGCCGGTGCCGACGAGACCGCCGAGGGGGTGCGCAACCTGGACCGCTTCGGCCGCTGGCTGGCGGACCGCGCGGCCGGCGTGGAGCGCGAGGCCGACTACTTCGTCGCGGCGCCGAAGATGGGCCGGACCTGGGCGGAGATCAACTACCTCGGCGGGGTCAAGCAGCGGTGGCTCGAGTTCGACCGCAGGGAGGACGTGACCTGGCGGGCGCACGTCGCCGGCCAGCCGCAGCTCGCGAGCGGCGGCTTCAATGAGTTCCAGGCGGCGCTCCAGGCGTGGAACAACGAGCCGTCCACCAACATCCGGTACAAGTACAACGGCACGACCTCTACGACCACGGGGTTCCAGGACTTCGACGACCAGAACGTCATCCTCTTCGACGACCTGAACGATGAGGCTCCCGGCGCCTTCAGCTGCCCGCGTCCGGGCTCGGGCTCGGGCGTGCTGGCGATCGGTGGCACCTGGTACGACGACAGCACGACGCCGGCGGTGATCGGCGGCGGCGACATCGTGGTCAACAACGGGGCGGGCTGCTGGTTCACGTCGAGCAAGCGGGCCGAGCAGATCTACGGCCACGAGCTGGGCCATACCCTCGGACTGGGCCACTCCTGCGGCGATGAGCGGACCGGATCGTGCGACTCGAACGAGAAAGAGGACGCGCTGATGCGGGCCACCGCTCATCCCGACGAGCGGGGTGCCCGGTTCGGCGCCGACGACCGCGCCGCGATCGTCTCTCTCTACCCCGGATCGGACGGACCCTCCAACCGCCCGGCCGCGCCCAGCGACCTGACAGGGGAAGCGACCTCGCGCACCCAGATCCACCTCACCTGGACGGACAACTCGACCAACGAGACCCAGTTCGTGGTCCAGATGAAGAAGGGCAAGAATTTCAGGACGGTCAAGACGCTCAAGAAGAACGTCACGTCCGTCACGATCAGCACCGGCCTCAAGGCGGGCAAGAGCTACAGCTTCCGTGTGCTGGCCAAGAAGCAGAAGGTCACCTCGGACGCCTCCAACACGGTGATCGTCCAGACCCAGGACTAACCGCTCCGATCTGATTCAACTCACCTCCGTCCTCCCAAGGT
>JANOCF010001294.1:0-3146 GCA_031412055.1 Holophagales bacterium
CATCGGCTCGTTCCGCGAGGTCCACCCCGATCATCACGCCATGTGGATCAACCCGAAGGACCCGAGCCACATCCTCGAGGGCAACGACGGCGGCGTCTACGTGAGCCGCGACCGTGGAACGTCCTGGAGCTTCGCCGGAAACCTGCCGCTGCCCCAGTTCTACCATGTGCGCTACGACATGGCCGTGCCCTACAACGTGTACGGCGGCCTGCAGGACAACGGCTCGTGGAAGGGTCCCAGCAACGTCTGGGAGAACGGCGGCATCCGCAACCACCACTGGCAGGAGGTGGCCTTCGGCGACGGTTTCGACACGGTGCCCGACCCGCGCGACCCCAGGGTCGGCTACGCCATGAGCCAGGAGGGCTACCTGATCCGGTACGACCTGCGCACGGGCGAGCGCAAGGACATCCGGCCCGCGGCTCCTGCGACCCCGGCAGGCGGCGAAAATCTGCGCTTCAACTGGAACGCGGCCATCGCCATCGATCCCTTCGCCCCCGACACCATCTACTACGGCAGCCAGTACGTCCACAAGTCGACCGACCGGGGCGAGACCTGGACGGTCATCAGCTCCGACCTGACCACCGACAAGGCCGAGTGGCAGAAGCAGGTGGAGTCCGGCGGCCTGACGCCCGACGTCACCGGCGCCGAGAACTTCACGACCCTGATCTCCCTGGCGCCGAGCCCGGTGCAGCAGGGGGTGATCTGGGCGGGCTCGGACGATGGCCGGCTGCACGTGACCCGCGACGGCGGCAAGAGCTGGACGAGCGTGGAGAAGAACCTCCGCGGCGTGCCTGAGAACACCTGGATTCCCCACGTCCACCCGTCGCCCCACGACGCGGGCACGGCCTTCGTGGTGCTCGACAACCACCGGCGCTCGGACTGGACCCCCTACGTCCAGAAGACCACGGACTTCGGCCGGACCTGGGCCAGCCTGGCCGGCAAAAACCTTCAGGGCTACGCGCTGTCCATCGTCCAGGACCCGGTCGATCCGGACCTGCTGTTCCTGGGCACTGAGTTCGGTCTCTGGGTGTCGGCCGACGGCGGCAAGGGCTGGATGAAGCACACCCACGGGGTGCCCACGGTCTCGGTCATGGACCTGGCGATCCACCCGCGGGAGCACGACCTGATCATCGCGACCCACGGCCGCGGCCTCTACATCCTGGACGACATCCGTCCCCTGCGGTCGCTTTCGGAGGAGACGCAGAAGAAGGGCATCCACCTGTTCGAGAGCGGGGACGCGGTGCAGCACCATGTGGCCCAGACGGGCTCGGCGCGCTTCCCCGGCGCGGGCGAGTTCCGCGGCCAGAACCGTCCGTACGGCGCGCTGATCACCTACTCGCTCAACGTCCCCGGCCTGCCCCATCCGGACGACGAGACGGAGCGCGAGCGCAAGGCGGCGGACGCGGCGGAGCGGGCGGAGAAGGCTGCGGCGCCGGAGAGCGAGGAGGGCGGACGGATGCTGGTGGCGGACGATCCGTCCGAGGAGGAGATGGCTGGTCCTGCTGGCCGGCGCGGCCGGAAGAAGGGGCCGGAGGCCAGGATCGAGATCCTGGACGGGTCGGGCAAGGTGATCCGCACCTTCGAGGCGCCGGCCACGCAGGGGGTGAACCGGGCGGTGTGGAACCTGCGGCGCGACACCTACAAGCGGATCCCCCGCCGGGACGCGTCGCCCTGGTTTGAGCCTGCCGGTCCGGAAGTGCTCCCGGGTACGTACAAGGTGCGGGTCTCCTACAAGGACCAGAAGGCCGAAGGCACGGTCCGGGTGGTGGCCGACCCGCGCCGTGAGCAGTGGGCGGGCCGCGAGGCCAACTTCCAGGCCCTGGAGCGCGCCGGCAAGGTGCAGGAAGCCCTGGCCGACGCCGTCGAGCGGATCAACCAGACCCGGTCGGACCTCGACGCGGTGACCGCCAAGCTCCGGGCGCAGGAGGAGAAGGCGAAGAAGGAAGGCGGAGAGCCAGATGCTCCGTCACCAACAGCGGACCTTATGAAGTCCGGCCGGGAGCTGCGCAAGAAGCTGGACGAGATGGAGCGGCGCCTCTGGACTCCCGAGGGGACCAAGGGGATCGTGGCGGAGGTGGACGCGGAGTCGCGGCTCAACTACGCCACCAATTCGATCTCGTCGTCCTGGGATGCCCCGACGCCGGCCCAGCTGGCGTACCTGGAGAAGGCGGAGGCCCAGTCCCGGAAGGCCCTGGAGGACCTCAACAGCCTCTTCGCCGGAGACGTGGCAGCGTTCCGTGCCCGGGTGCGGGAGCTCGGCGTGCAGCTTCTGCCCGAGGCGCAGCCGATCGCGATCGGCCAGTAAAGCAGTCTCCGGAAGGAGGATGCGATGGAAGACAAGTGGATCGCGCTGAAGCAGGCGGAAGGGGACCGTCAGACGGTCTACGTGCGTCTGGACGCGATCTCGGGCATCGCGCCCTCGGGACTGGGAAGCCGCATCTGGGTCCACGGCACGCCCGTGCTGGTGGAGGAGACGCCGCAGCAGGTCCTCCAGAAGCTGAAGACGGCCAGGTCGCTGTTCGGGACGGCGAAGGGGTAATCTTACGCTCCAGCGAGCAGATTGACGAATAATGTTTTATTTTCTAACATGGCCCTTGGAGGCGGACCATGGCAATCACGGAACAGGAACTGGCCCGGCGGCTTCGCGAAGCGCGAGAAGCGAGCGGGTTGACGCAGGATGAGGTGGCCCGGCACCTGGGACTCTCCCGGCCTTCGGTAGCGCAGATCGAGCTTGGGAACCGGAGAGTTTCCAGTCTGGAGCTCGATCAACTCTCACATCTGTACGGCCGGGACATTGGCGATCTTCTGGCGCCCGAGTTCTACCCGGAGGACTCGGTCATCGCACTCTTCCGCGCCACGTCTGGAGTGGAGGCTCAGGACGGAGTGCTCGCAGCTGTCCGCGATTGCGCGGCGCTGGCAAGGGAGGTGGCGAACCTGGAGTCGCTGCTCGGGCTGGACCGCCAGATCGGCGTTCCGGCGTATCCGGTGGCGCCGCCAAGGATCAAGTGGCAGGCCGTCGAACAAGGGATGCAGGCCGCCGCCGATGAGCGGCGCCGGCTCGTCCTGGGGAACAGTCCATTGAGCGATGTTGTGGACCGCCGACAGGAGCGCATCAAGGTCCAGGAGGCGGTCGATGTGGTCCTGCG
>JANOCF010001295.1:0-2168 GCA_031412055.1 Holophagales bacterium
GGGGTCGGTCATCACGATGAAGCCGGCGCTCATCCGGCCGTCCGGCTCGGAGCGATGCTGGCGTGCGGCGCCGAGCGCGACGAGTCGCTCGCACTCGGTTTCCAGCGCCGCCATCCGCGCCTCGCCGTTGAGGCCGGGCGCGGCGCGGACGTCGAGGTGCACGCGGTTCTTGACCTGCTTATCCTCCGGAACCTGCTGGAAGAAGAGGCGCGGCCCGGAGCCGGAGGGGTCGATGATCCCGAACGCCGAGTTGTGCTGATCCGCCGGGACACCCACCGACATCAGGAAGACGAGCCACGCATCGGCGGTCCCGGTCGGGTCGCCGATGGTGCCGCCCGGCGGAGGGTCCACTGCGTAGTCGAGCACCTCGCGCCAGAACAGGCCGAGCCGGCGTGGATCGTGGGCGTCGAAGGTCACCTGGATCTCTGCTGTCATGACCTCAGCATGCCCCCTGCGGGCGGACAGGACCTGTCCGCTGTCTCTGCCACGATGACGCCATGAGCGACACCACCCAGCGCGTCCTGCGGCTCCTCTCCCTGCTCCAGCAGCGACCGGTGTGGACCGGCCCCGAGCTCTCCGAAAGGCTCGGTGTCACGACCCGCAGCATCCGGCGCGACGTCGAACGCCTCCGCGGGCTCGGCTACCCGGTGCAGGCCACCCAGGGTCTCGGGGGCGGCTACCAGCTGGGGCGGGGCAAGGACCTGCCGCCGTTGCTGCTCGATGACGAGGAGGCCGTGGCGATCGCGGTGTCGCTCCGCCTGGCCGCTGGAGGCACGGTCACCGGGGCCAGCGAGGCGGCGTTGAGCACCCTGGCCAAGCTCGACCAGGTGATGCCGCCGCGTCTGCGCTCGGAGGTCAAGGCGATCCACCAGTCGACGGAGACCTTGAGCACCAACGCCGACCTCGTCGACGGCGACGTGCTGCTCACGCTCGCGAAGGCCTGCCGCGACCTGTTGCGGGTCAGGTTCGGCTACGACGCCCGCGACGGTGTGGCCACCGAGCGGTGGGTCGAGCCGATCCGCCTCGTGGCGACGGGTCGCCGGTGGTACCTCATGGCCTGGGACGTCGACCGGGAGGACTGGCGCACCTTCCGCCTCGACCGGATGCGCGAGGTCACGCCCTCCACCTGGCGATTCAAGCCGCGCGAGCACCCCGACCCCGCGGAGTACGTCCAGAACTCGATCAGCCGGGCGCCGTACAGCAATCACGCGCAGGTGCGGTTGCACGCCGGCCTCGACGAGGTGGCGAGCCGGATCGACACCCGGTGGGTCACCCTGACGGCGATCGACGAGTCGACGACGCTGCTGGAGGCCAGCGCCGAGTCGCTCGAGCACGTCGCGTTCTACTGCGTGATGACCGGACTCGAGTGCGAGTTCCTCCAGCCGCCGGAGCTCGCGGACGTGGCGGCGGGCCTGGGCGATCGGCTCCAACGGGCGGCGGTCGGCGGGAAGGCCGGGCGTGGAGGTCCCACGTAGTCTGGTGACATGACAGGGATGGTGCTGCTGCTCGTGGTCCTCGGCGGTCTTGTCGCGGTGGCGGTGCTCGCCGGTCAGAGCGCCAAGAAGCGCCAGGCGGCCAAGGCCGAGGCCGAGCTCGAGCCGGTCAAGCGGCTGGCCGAGGAGGACGTCACCGCCCTCGGCGTGGAGCTGCAGGACCTCGACATCGACATGGCCGGTCGCGAGCTCGGCACCGGCGAGAACGCCGACTACCAGCGAGCCCTGGACGCCTACGAGTCGTCCAAGCTCGCGGCCGCGCGGATGACCAAGCCCGACGACGTCCGCCACGTCACCGAGATCCTCGAGGACGGCCGCTACGCGATGGCGTGCGTGCGCGCTCGCGTCGACGGCCTGGCGCTGCCGACGCGTCGGCCGCCGTGCTTCTTCGACCCGCGCCACGGCATGTCCGTGGTCGACGTGGCCTACACGCCGCCGGGTGGTGCCCAGCGTGACGTCCCCGCCTGCCAGCTCGACGCCGAGCGCGTGCGGGCCGGTGCCGAGCCCGACATCCGCAAGGTGATGGTCGGGTCGCGGCGGGTGCCCTACTGGCAGGGCGGACGCGCCTACCAGCCCTACGCGCAGGGCTACTTCGGTGGCTTCGGCCCGATGGACTGGATGTTCATGGGCATGCTCTTCAGCGGCGGCTTCGACGGTCTCGGTGAGGGTCTCGGC
>JANOCF010001296.1:0-5316 GCA_031412055.1 Holophagales bacterium
AGGGCGAACGGGAGCGTCTGCGCAAGGCCGGCCGGGAGGCCGTGATGAGCGGAGCCGTGGCCGGCTACAAGGCGTTCCTCGACTTCTACCAGGCCGAATACCAGCCCGGCGCCCGCAAGACGATCGCGGCCTCCGAGCTGCCCGACGGTACCGCCTTCTACGCCCACCAGGTACGGCAGTTCACGACGCTCGACATCTCCCCCGACGAGATTCACCGCATCGGCCTCGCCGAGGTGGAGCGGATCGACAAGGAGATGCGCGAGGTCATCCGCCAGACCGGGTTCAAGGGCGACTTCGCGGCCTTTCTGGACTTCCTGCGCAAGGACCCGCGCTTCTACGCCAAGACGCCCGAACAGCTCCTCAAGGAGGCGGCCTGGATCGCCAAGAAGGCGGACGGCGCGCTACCGGCCCTGTTCGGAAAGCTGCCGCGCCTCCCCTACACGGTCGAGCCCGTGCCCGAGCATATGGCGCCCAAGTACACGTCGGGGCGCTACGTCGGGGCTCCGGAGGGGAGCACGCAGCCCGGCATCTACTGGGTGAACACGTACAAGCCGGAGGTCCGGCCGCTCTACAACCTGGAGGCGCTGACGCTCCACGAGGCGGTGCCGGGCCATCATCTGCAGATCTCCCTCAACAAGGAGCTGGAAAGCCTGCCGGAGTTCCGGCGCTTCAGCTATCTCTCGGCGTTCGGCGAGGGCTGGGGACTGTACTCCGAGTGGCTGGGGATCGAGGCCGGCTTCTACAAGGACCCGTACAGCAACTTCGGCCGCCTGACCTACGAGATGTGGCGCGCCTGCCGCCTGGTGGTGGACACGGGCATGCACTCCAAGGGCTGGACGCGGCAGCAGGCCATCGACTACCTGGGGTCGCACACCGCGCTTCCCCTCCACGAGGTGGAGACGGAGATCGACCGCTACATCTCCTGGCCCGGCCAGGCGCTGGCCTACAAGATGGGCGAGCTGAAGATCAAGGAGCTGCGCAAGCGGGCCGAGAAGGAGCTGGGCACGAGCTTCGACGTCCGCGCCTTCCACGACGTGGTGCTCGGCAGCGGCTCGATCCCGCTGACGGTACTCGAAACCAACGTGGTCCGCTGGATCGGGGAGCGGAAGGCGAGCGCGTCGAAGTAGGGGCGCAGCATGCTGCGCCCCTACCCCTCATCGAACCTCTAGCGGGCGTCCTGACCGCTGTTGCCGTTCATCCCCTTGCGCAGCTCGGCCCGCATGGCTTCGGCCTGCGGGCTGATCGCGGCGGGAGTGACGATGCCCAGCGACTGGCCGACCTTCTCGGTCATGAGCAGCGCGAGCAGGTTCTCGATGACGCTGACTCCGCCCTGGCCGCCCATCTGGATCTTGGGCACCACGTCCACCTTGGACTTCTCGATGGCTTCGGCGAAGCGGCTCATCACGTCCTGCACGAGCTGGTACTGCGGGCCGCCGTAAGCGCGGACCTGCTCCTCGATGGCCAGCGCCTCGGCGATGCCGACGCGGGCAGCCCGGTCGGCTTCGGCCTCGGCGAGCAGGCGGATCCGCTTGGCCTCGCCCTCGGCCAGGATGCGGGTCTTCTCCGCCTCGGCCTGCGCCAGGGTCTGGATCTGCGAAGCCTGCTGCTGGGCGCGGGCGTACTCGGCCTTGCCCTGGTTGGACTGCACCGCGATGCTGATCTCGGACTCGGTCAGCATCTGCTGCTGGCGGGCGCGGGACTCGGCTTCGCGCAGCTCCCGCTCCTTGACGGCGGCGCCTTCCTGGCGCGTGTAGGTCTCCACCTGCTCCTGGGCGATCTGGCGCGAGCGGAGCTGCACCAGAATGTCCTCGATCTGGCCGGCGCCCTGCTTGCCGCTCGACGGGGTGCCGATCAGCACCTCCTGCAGCTCCAGGTTGTAGACCGCGAACTTCTCCCGCATCTCGACCCCCGAGGCCATCTGGATGGCCGAGCGGTCCTGGATGAGATGGATCAGCGTCCTCGTCTGGCCGACGTTCTTGAAGTAGGCGCTGACCATGGGGTCGAGCGTCTGCTCCACCAGCCGCTTGATGTCGCCGAAGCGCTGGATGACGAGCGGCGCCTTGCGGTAGTCGATGTGCACCACCACCGACAGCGGCAGGCTCGGCTCGAAGGCGTCCTTGGTGATCAGGCTCACCTCGGAGAGGTTCTCGTCGAAGCGGTGCGCGCCCGTCTCCGTCCGGTTCCACTTCAGGATGAAGTTGGTCGTCGGCACCGTGATCACCTTGCCGGCGCAGGTGTTGAAGGCATACTTACCCGGGAGCAGCGGCTCGCACCAGACACCGCGCTGGCCCACGGTCACCAGCTCGCCGTGCTTGTACTCCTTGCCCGAGAGGTCGCGGCCCGAGTCACCCGTGTAGGAGACGACCACACCCACGGTGCCCACCTCGATGACGGTCTTGGGAATCAGCTCCTCGGTGGCGAACAGGCGGTTGATGTAGTACGTGCCCTCGACCAGGACCTGAAGCTGGCGGCCGCGCCGGCCGCCGGCGGTCAGGAACTTGTCGGGGTCCTGGAAGCTGTTGTGGTACGTCTCCGAGATGGCCGGGTCGTTGCCCACGAGGTGCGCGATGATCTCGCCCGGAGGCAGGGCGGGGCCGTCGTGCACGGTGATGATGCCGACGCGGTCCTCCGCGCCCCGGATGACGACCGGGCGGAAGCCGTCGCGCTCCTCGATCAGCTCGGACATCCTGTCGAAGGCCTCGAGGTCGTGGCCGTCGAGGGGCAGGTAGTAGAGGCGCTCGGGCGCGAGCACGACGAAGAGCACCAGATTCATGGCATAGGTACCCTCGCGCAGGATCATCCTCTGCGGTCCCTTCTGGCCGCCGTTGTGGAGGAAGTCGGTGGCGTCCTGGAAGTTGTTGGCGCGGACGTTGGACGCCAGGGTCTGGGTCGGCGGCAGCGGCTCGCCGTCACGGGCGAACACGTACCCGATTTTTCCCTGGGGGATGGTCACCAGCGGCATCTTGTGGATGCGGTACTGGAAGGGAAGCATGAGGTGCCAGCCGCCGCGCAGCAGGTCCGGCTGGAAGCCGGACTCCCCCTTCAGCGCGATCAGGCCCGAGCGGACGGAGCCTTTGCGGCTGAGAAGCTTCTCGCGAAGGCCGACCCGGGTGTTGGGGATGTACACCAGGGCTCCGGACAGGAGCAGGAGGAGCAGGGGGATGAAGATGGCGCCCATAGCGAGCGCGGCGATGACGAGGTAAGAGTTCATGGGGTTCTCCGAAGAGCGATAGGACGTTGTCGAGATCGGCGGTTGCCTGTCGTCCCCTCCCGGGTTCCCATGGCAACGCCCCGCCGACGGCGGTTTCACTGGCCAGGGATGTCTGTTCGGGTGGGGATATTAGTGATACGCAACCGGAGGGCCGGAGTTGCGCAGGTGCTCTGGATGGCGTGCGACAAAGGACATAAAGGACATAAAGGACCCAAAGGACAGAGACCCGGTCCTTTATGTCGTTTAGGTCCTTTATGTCCTTTCTTTTCCTTCGCTCCGCACCACCGAAGGCGTCGTCCCGAACGCTTCCTTCCACACCCGGCGGAGCTGTCTGGCGCTCTCGAAACCACAGCGGGAGGCGACCGCCTCGACGGTCATACCGGGATCATGCAGTAGGTCCCGGGCAAGCTCCAGGCGCAGGCGTGTGCGGAACTCCTGGATCGAGATGCCCGTGGCCTGGCGAAATGCCCGGGTCAGGTTGCGTGGGCTCATGGCCGCGAGCCGGGCCAGTTCCTCGATCGTCTTGTGCTCACCCGGATTCGCGAGAAGCCAGTCCTGCGCCCGGTGCACCCCAGGATGAAGATGAGTTCGGTAGTCCAGGTAGATGCTCTGCTGGTGGTGAGCACCATCCCGGCGCATATAGACCACCAGCTCGCGGGCCGCGGCTGCCGCGACCACCGGGCCGTGCCGGCGCTCCACCATCGCGAGTGCCATGTCGATTCCCGAAGCGATGCCGGCGCTGGTGGTGATGGGGCCGTCGTCCACGAACAGCCGGTTGGTCATCACCCGGGCGCCGGGAAAGCGCGTCAGGAGATCGTCCACCCGCGTCCAGTGCGTGGTGCACTGCCGGCCTTCCAGGAGCCCCGCCCGTCCCAGGACGAAGGCTCCGGTGCAGATGGAGGCCATGTGTGCTCCCAACCCATGGGCCTCGCGGAGCCAGGAGAATACAGACGGCTCCACCGTCTCCAGCGAGGCCATGCGGATGCCGGGCACCATCACAAGGTCGTCCTCCCGCGGCTCCGGAAGAGGCTCCAGATCCGCGAGCCAGATCCCCTGCTCCGTCCTCACCTTGGGCTGGATCGAGCAGACATGGACCCGGTAGTCCGCGCCGCAGCGATTGGACTCGTGGAAGACCTGGACCGGTCCGGCGAGGTCCAGGATCTCCACGTCGGGGAGGACGACGAAGATCACCCGTTGCACGGCAGCGCGGCCCTCTGAAGCTCCTCCACCAGCTCGTCCACCCGGGCGATGCGGGCGAAGCGGCCGCGCAGCACGGCCTCGGTGCGGCCGACGATGTCGTCCGTGGACAGCTCGCTTCCGTCCGGCAGGACGATCGGGAAGGTCTGCGTGGCCTCGGTCACGAAATCCACGTCATAGCCGAAGTCCGCGGCCACCCGGGTCGTGGTCTCGCAGCACTGCTCCGTCGAGATGCCGGTGATCACGACCCGGCGCACGCCGAGTTCGTCCAACCGCTTCTGGAGGTCGGTGCTGGTGAACGCGTTGCGGGTGTTCTTGGTCAGCGTGGGCTCGTTCTCTCGCGGGGAGAGAAAGTCCATCACCTTGACCAGCGGACTGCCGGCCTCGAAGCCCGGATCGGGATCGTTGTGCAGGACGAAGATCACGGGCAGGCCGGCTGCGCGCCAGCCGTCGACGAGCCGCGTGACGTTGCTTTCGAATTCGGGGTTGTTGCGGCGCTCCCAGCGGGAGCCCAACTTGAACGAGTCCTGGATGTCGATGACGAGCAGCGCGGACTGCTCGATGGGGGCGGGTTGGGCCATGTGGTTCTCCTTGAAGAGCCGGGACGGGATCGTCCCGCCGTCTCAATCATTCTGAGGGGTTTGCCTCAGGGAGAACAGGTCCCGGAACGGACGGCTGGCGGTCAGATCCGGCCAGCCGCCCGAGAGGATGAAGCCTACTGCTTCTCGTTGAAGTTGACGAGCGCCTGCGTCGTACCTTCCGCGTTGGAGACCGCGACGGTCGCCGTCCGCTTGTTGTCCTCGCTGGTGCCGACGAGCGTGATCGCCTTCTGGCCGTTCGACTCGTAGGAGCTGCGCTCGACCTTCAACCCGCCGTCCTTGAGCTTGGACTCATAGAACTCCGCCACC
>JANOCF010001297.1:0-3013 GCA_031412055.1 Holophagales bacterium
GCTCGTCGAGGAGCTGCGCATCGAGCGCAGTCTGAGCCACAACCCGCTTTTCCAGGTGCTGTTCTCCTTTCAGAACGACCCGGCGATCCCCGGACTGCCGGGCCTGGAAACCGGCTGGCAGGCGCTGCCCATCCACAGCACCAAGGTCGATCTCGCCCTCGCGGTGGATGACGAGGGTGCGGGGGTGGAGTACGCCACGGACCTGTTCGACAGGACCACGATCGAGCGGATGCTGGGGCACTTCCGGACGCTGCTGGAGGGTGCCGCGTCCGCGCCGGACCGCCCCCTCGCGGACCTGTCCCTCCTGGACGAGGCCGAACGCCACCAACTCCTCGAATGGAACGACACCCGTCCGCAGCCTGCCGGCCTGCCGGTCCACCTTCTCTTCGAAGAGCAGGCGAGGCGCGCACCCGATGCCGTGGCTGTAGTCTTCGAAGACGAGAGCCTCACGTATGGGGAGCTGAGCCGGCGCTCGGATCTCCTGGCGGCCCGCCTGCGCGGTCTGGACGTGGGGAAGGGAACGCGCGTGGGGCTGATGGTGGAGCGCTCCACCGGGATGATCGCGGCCCTGCTGGGGATCTGGAAAGCTGGCGGCGCGTACGTGCCGCTCGATCCTCACCAGCCCAAGGCGCGGCTGTCGCTCCTGATCGAGGACGCGATCCTCAGCCAGAGAGTGCAGGTCGTCGTCGATCAGGATTTTCTGGACGAAGAGTCGCGGGTGGCGGACGGTCCCGGAGAGCCCGTCTCTCTCCGGGATCTCGCCTACCTGATCTACACCTCCGGCACTACGGGCCGTCCCAAGGCCGTGATGGTGGAGCACGGCAACCTGGTACAGACCCTTCGCGCCGCGCAGGAGGTCTTCGCCTTCGAGCCCTTGGACCGCATGCCCTGCCTGGCGGCGTTCACGTTCGACATCTTCCTGCTCGAGCTGCTCGGGCCGCTGCTGGCCGGCGGGACCGCGGTGCTCTTGCCGCTCAAGCCCACCCTCGACGTGCCGCGACTCGTGGAGAGCCTGGACGAGCTGACGCTCCTTCACGCGGTGCCGGCCGTGATGCGCGAGGTCGTCGAAGGGGCGCGGCTCAAGGGAACCGGAAAGCAGATGCGCCAGCTCTTCGTCGGCGGCGACGCGGTGCCGGCGGAGCTGCTGGCCGACATGCGCTCAACTTTTCCCGCGGTCCGCATCCACGTGCTCTACGGTCCGACCGAGGCGGCGATCATCTGCTCCTCGCATGAGGTTGGCCCGCTGTCGCCGACACCGCCGCGTTCCCTTCTCGGCAGACCGCTCTCCGGCGCCCTCCTGGAGCTGCGGGACCGCTACGCCCACCTGGTCCCCATCGGCGTACCCGGCGAGGTGTGGATCGGCGGTGAGGGCGTAGCGCGGGGTTATCTACACCAGCCGGACCTCACGGCTGAGAAGTTCCTGACTCTTGACGGCCGGCGCTGGTACCGGTCCGGCGACCTGGCCCGCCGGCTTACAGACGGCACCCTGGAGTTTCTCGGGCGCATGGACCACCAGGTCAAGGTGCGGGGCTTCCGCATCGAGCTGGGTGAGATCGAGGCGGTTCTGGCGCAGCATTCCGGGGTGACGCAGGCGTCCGTGCTGGCGGTTGGGGAAGGGAGCGGCAAGCGGCTCGTGGCCTTCGTCTCCCTGGAGGAGGAGGCCGACGCCGAGACGCTGCGGGAGCATCTGGCTGCCCGGCTGCCGGACTACATGGTCCCGTCGTCGTTCACCGTGCTCGACGCCCTGCCGTTGACCCCGCACGGCAAGGTGGACCGGCGGGAGCTGGAGCGGAGAGCGCCCGCGCCGGCCCGGGTAGCGGAGGAGTGGGTACCGCCCGCGACTCCCACGGAGGTGGCTCTCGCCGCGATCTGGTCCGAGGTGCTCGGCGTCGAGAGGGTGGGGCTCCGCGACGGGTTCTTCGAGCTTGGGGGACACTCTCTGATGGCCACCCGGCTCGTCTCCCGGGTTGGCACCGGGCTGGGTGTGGAGCTTCCTCTGCGGACCGTCTTCGAGGCTCCGGTGCTGGAAGCCATGGCCGGCCGGATCGACGAGCTCCGGGCTGTGGGGGCCGGCCTCCAGGAGCCGCCCATCGTGCCTGTCCCGCCGATACTCCGCGAGGGAGATCTTCCCCTCTCCTTCGCCCAGGAGCGCCTCTGGTTTCTGTACCAGCTCGAGCCGGAGAGCCCGCTCTACAACATCCTGGCGGCTCTGCGCCTGAACGGGAGCCTCGACGTCGGGGCGCTCCGGGCGAGCCTGAGCGAGATCGTCCGGCGGCACGAGGTGCTGCGCACCACGTACGCCCATCGGGGGAGCGGTGTGCAGCGGATCGCTCCTCCCACGGAGGTCCTGCTGTCGGTAGCCGACCTGCGCGGGCTGCCGGAGGAGGCGCGGGAGCCCGAATCGCTGAGACTCGTGAAGCAGGAGGAGCTGCGGTCCTTCGATCTCCGGCAGGGACCCGTGGCGCGCTTCCGCCTCCTGCGCCTGGACGAGACCGGCTGGATCCTGCTCCTCTCGATTCACCACATCGCGAGCGACGGCTGGTCGACCGGCGTGCTGATCCAGGAGCTGATGGAGCTGTACGAGGGGCGTCTTCTGCCGGAGCTTCCAGTCCAGTACGGAGACTTCGCAGTGTGGCAGCGAGGGCTGGAGGGTGAGATCCTGGAGCGCCTGCTCGCCTACTGGCGGCAGGCCCTGGCCGGCGCTCCCGCCCGGATTGACCTGCCGCTGGACCGCCCCAGGCCGGCGGCCCAGCGCTATCGCGGCGCCACTCGTCCGCTGTACGTGTCGCTCGAGCTGCTCCGCAAGGCGGAGGACTTGAGCCGGAAACTCGGGGCCACGCTGTTCATGACGCTCTTCGCCTGCTTCCAGGTCCTGCTCCACCGGGTGACCGGGCAGGACGACCTGCTCGTCGGCACGCCCGTGGCCGGCCGCAACCGGGGGGAGACCGAGGGCCTGATCGGGTGCTTTGTGAACACGCTGGTGCTGCGCGGCCGGCTGGAGCCCGGGGAGCGC
>JANOCF010001298.1:0-4327 GCA_031412055.1 Holophagales bacterium
CTGGGCTCCATTCTCCCGGCCCGTTGGGCCGGGTGGAGCAGACAATGTTGAAGCAAAGTTAGCGCCTATGCCCCTTGTGGGTACCCATCCGGAGGGCGGCCACGTCCAGAGGGTGGCCACAAGGGCCACCCCTACCATCAACGGACTGTGACGAGGTACTAGGCCGCCGCCTCTTCGCCGGCCGCGGGCTGCTGTTCCTGGCTCTGGGTCTCGACCGGAGTCCAGGCGGTCGTGTCGAGACCGGGAAAGGCGACCTGGCACTGGCCGGGCGGGAGGCCGTCGACCCTCGCCGTGCCGTTCTCGTCCAGGGTCCCTTCGAGCAGCTTGCCGCCCGGCAGCTTGATGGCGTACTTCTCGTTCGGGATCGGCGAGTCGTCCTCGCCCACGAGCTGGATCTCCACCCAGGAGCGGGTGCGCAGCTTGTCGCCCCCCTGGCCCTTGGCCTGGCAGAGCTGGACGTGCGCCACGAGCGGCGGCATCAGGCGCTCTCCTCCGAGGGCTCTTCTTCCGGCTCCACCTGCTGGGTCTTCTCATCCTGCGCGGGGTCGTAGAAGGAGAGGATCTTCTGCTGGAGCGCGTCGTCGATCTCCCCGGTGGCTTCGAGGCCGGTGAGGAGCTGGAAGGCGCGGATGGCAGCCTTGGTGTCGTCGTCCAACTCGCCGTCGGGCTCGCCGCAGTCGAAGCCCAGATTGTTGAGCCGCGCCTGGACGCCGCTCACCTCGTCGACCGGGTCCATGTACCCGATCTTGAGATCCCACTGCTGGCTCGTCCCGTCCGCGGTCAGGACGGTGAGCTTCCCCTCGGTCGCGTCCACGGGCACGGCCTGCTCGATCACGCCATCCGCGGCCACCTCGCCGGCCGTGGTCTTGCCGGCGACCGTGAGCTCGTAGGTCTTGCCGAAGGGCTCGCCCGCGGCGTCCTTGACCGCGAGGCGGAGCCAGGCCTTGGGGCGGCTGATCTTGAACGGGTGCAGGGTGTCCACCGCGGAGGGCTCGTGGCGCATCTCGCGGTTGGGGATGAACACCCGGTCGCCGGCCTTGAGGATGCCGGGATCGGACCGCTTCTTCTTGAGGTCGGAGTTCTCCGAGCGGTCGAGGATGTCCTTCCAGCTCTCGAGCCCGTTTTTGACCGCGAGACCGATCAGCGTCTCGCCCTGCTTGATGTCGTGGAACGGCACGCCTAACCCCCGCCGCCTCCCGGCTGGTAGAGGTTCTTGTCGAGGTCGGGGAACGAAACCTTGGCCGTGCCGGGGTCGACGCCCTCGACGCGGGCGCGGCCCTGGGCGTCGGTCCTGCCGTTGATCGAGGAGCCGTCCGGCAGTTGGACGAAGTAGGCCTCGCCGGCGAGCGGCTTGCCCTCGTCGTCCAGCAGCTCGATCTCGATCCAGTGCTCCTCCTCGGGCTCCTGGGCCGGCTTTTCCTGCTTCGCGGCCTCCTCGTCCTGGAGGGGCGTGGTGGTTGCCGCCGCCTGGGAGGCTCCGGCTCCCGCTGCCGCCGCGGCCCCCGCCGTGTCCGTGAACGTGCCCTGGAGCGACGCGAGATAGGAGTCGGCGCAGGAGACGACCTGCAGCCCGTCCTGGACCACGCGGCGGGCCAGATGCTCCAGCAACTCCGGGTCGCTCCAGATCGTGCCCCGGGTCAGCTCGCCCGCGAAGGCGGTCCGGATTGCCGCGCGGTTGCCCGGATGGGCGAGCAGCGGGCGTAGGAACTCCTTCGCGGCGCCGACGTCGCGGAACTCGCGCACGTGGCTGCGGGAGAGGATCTGGAGACGGGCGGGGCCGTCCTGGAGGAAGAGGCGCATGGCGGTGCTAGCATGATAGTGGAACTCTCCCATGCCCGAGAACGATCAGGAGCCGGATCAGGATGAGACCGGATCCGCGGACGCGGACGGCGCGGCGGCTCCGTCCGCGAGCCCCGTGGGCCAGGGGGACCGCGTGGTCGAGCCCGGCGAGACGCTGGTCTCCATCGCCGAGGAGACCGGCCACTTCTGGCAGACGATCTGGGACGATCCCGCCAACGCCGATCTGAAGGCTGCCCGCGGCCACGCCAACATCCTGCTCCCCGGTGACCGGATCACCATCCCGAAGCTGCGGCCCAAGACCGTATCGTGCGCGACCGGCCAGGTGCACCGGTTCCGGCGGCGCGGGGTGCCCACCCAGGTCCTGTTTCGCGTCCAGGCGGCGGATGGCACGCCCTTCCCGTCCAGGCCCTACACGCTCGTGGTCGGCTCCCACACCTACGCCGGCAGCACGGACGGCGACGGCCGGATCGAGCACTTCGTGGTGCCCTCTTCCCGGACCGGGGAGCTGACCGTCGATCTGGGCGCGGACCACGAGCCGGCCTATGCTCAGTGGACGCTGCAGATCGGATTCCTCGATCCGGCCGCGAGTCTCGCCGGAGCACAGGGCCGCCTGACCTCGCTGGGTTATCACGACGGCTCCGAAGCGGGAGAGCTCGGGGAGGCCACCCGCGCCGCCCTGGCCAGGTTCCAGGCCGACCAGGGCCTCGAGCCGACCGGAGCCGCCGACGAGACGACGCTGGAACGACTCAAGACCGCGTACGGGGAGTGAGGCGCGGCCATGCCTCACTACTACCGCTGCGACGGCTGCGCACTCACCTTCTCATCGCCTATCGTCCTCACCCGCTGGCCGGGCACCTGCCCGCAGTGCCAGCAGAGGACTTTGAACCCACGGCTGCCGATCCTCATGGTGGAACAGGGAGATATGGTCGTCCCCTTGTTCCATGTTCCCATCGTCATCGCCCCCTTGGTGGTCGTCCCCCTGGTGATCCCTGCTCCCACGGACCCGGCGTACTTCTCGGTCGAGAACGATGCCGGCGGGTTCTACGGCAAGGCGGCGAGAAAGCTTCGGCGGCCGGGTGCGGTCCTTCTCGGCTCATTCCCCTGTCGGGACGACTCGGTTCGCGCCATCTTCCGCCAGCTTCGGCTCACAAGGCCGCCGGTTCCTCCGGCCGATGTGCGCAAGCTGGCGATCCGTGCAGACCCGGACGCCCTGGGGCACCTGTTCGTGGAGGCCGTCTTCGATCAGACGGCCGCGGACTTCACCCCTCTGCCATACCGAGGCGATCGCGAAGCGGCCGGATACGACCGGGACGGCCTGTTTGACGACCAGTACAGCCAGGAATTCCGCGAGTATCTTGCCGATGTGGGGTACGAGTTCTATCGCGCTCCGACCGCGCACCGCCGGCTCATGCTCGGGATCTGCGCCCGGGGGCTGGCCGGCTGGCCTCTTGGCGCCCGCAACCCGCCGCCCGCACCGCCGACAGCGCCGTACAACGCGGGACTCCCCGGTGATGTGGCGAACCGCGACCACATCGAGGCGAGCCGTGGCGCATTGGAGATGTGGGTGACGCTCGACAACGAGGGCGCCGACAACTCCATGAAGGCACGCGACGTAGCCCTGTTCACGCAGGCGCCGGTCCTCCTGAGCAGCGAGATCGATCCCCCCGAGCGGCTCTTCGTGGTCCTGATGCCGGATACGGGCACGGAGAACCTGCCAGACAAGCAGGACAAGAAGCAGCAGGAATCGGACGATGAAGAAGAGGAGGAAGAAGCTCTCATCGACTGGGGCAACTTCGGGACCATCATGGACCTCTGCGATGTAGCATCCACGACCGGGGTCCCGGTCACCCTGCTGCCGGGCCGCGACACTCACGAGGACGTCTGGGCACAGGACGCGGTGCTGGTGGGCCACTGCACCCACCTGGACAAGACCGTCCACGTCGCCGTTGCCACCAACCGGCGCAAGCAGACCCTCACGGACGTGGACGACGGGATCGAAGCCTGTCTGGAACACTACCAGCCCGATGACGACACGGGCCTGTTCCGGGAGATCCTGGAGGAGTTGAACAACAAAAACTACATGGATTACGGCGGGAACGTGATCGTCTCCCCACCGGTCGCCGGCCCCACGCTGGCCCTCGACGCCGGAGCCGCAGGGCCTGCCGTGGCGGCCCATCCGGCAGCGCCCTACGGTAAGATCCTGCTGGGCGACGGCGGCGGAGGGCTGGCCAAGCGGCCGACCGGCGACTTCCGCCGCTGGCTGCACGCCCAGAAGGCTCAGCCGGTCCTGCCGCTCGACACCTCCTGGCTGCACGTCAAGCACGTAGACGAGATCCTGGGACTCTGCCAAGCACCCCGGACCTGCGCCACCACGGGCTGCGGCGCCAAGGGATGGGTCTTCCTGTTCGCCGATCCCGACCTCTGTCTACTGCTCCACAAGTTCAGTCTTCAGTACGGTGCGTTCAAAGGTTACAAGTACTCTCTGAACCCAAAGAACTACACCCTGCAGAACACCAAGACTCCGCTC
>JANOCF010001299.1:0-2977 GCA_031412055.1 Holophagales bacterium
TCAGCACCCCGACACGGCCTACGCTGACCCGTATGCCCAGACCTGGGTGACGACGACGATGGACGCCGAGGGTCGCTTCAGCGTTGGTTTCGATGCCATCCAGCTCGACAACGCGAACGCCCCGATGACCACCTTCATCCCTGTCGGTCAGTCTGGCAGCCAGAACTAAGCACGAAGGTAGAGTGGGTGGGTACGTCCTTGGACGTGCCCACCTTCTTCTTCTCAGCGGTCCTCCACCTCACACCGGCCCTTCTGCCGGCCCAATCGTATATATTGGAACCCGACGCCCGGAGCGGCTCGTCCGTACAAGATTGTGGGCGTGTTGAGAGCCCGAGCCGAGGGTCGATCTTCCTGATGAAAACCGCCAGTCTTCCTATTCTGTCTCCCGAGCCTTCAATGGCCCGCCCGTGGAGCGTGGCCGTCCTCCAGGTCAACCCTTTTCTTCACATCGGTCCGGACCGGGTCTACAACCCGTTGACCGACCGCACCATCCTGGAAGGGGAGCCGGGGTATACGGAGCTGCGGGGTTTCCTCGCGGGTGCCGAGATCGGCATGGCCGCCGCCGCCGAGCGTGCCCGCCTTGCGGATGCCGGGTGGCTGGTTCCGCCCGCCTCGGAGCCCGAGCGGCAGTTCCTGCTCAAGTACGTCTCCCTGGAGGCGCACACGGTCTGCAACCAGGCCTGCTATTTCTGTCCCGTCTCCATCGCCCCGCGCGAGGATCACTTCATGCCCATGGACCTCTACGAGCGGATCCTGGGCGAGTTGTCGGTCTGGCGCGACACGATCGAGGCGGTGTTCATGATCAACTACAACGAGCCTACGGCCGACAAGCGCTTTGTCGAGCAGGTGCGGGCGATCAGGAACGCGGGCCTGAAGCCGGCCGTGCTGACCAACGGCACCGGCCTGACGCCGGGCCGCGTCGACGAGCTCGTGGCCATGGGGGGGCTGCGCTTCCTCTCCATCAACCTGTCGACGCTGGACCGGGAGCGGTACCGGGCCGACCGTAAGGGCGACCACCTCACGGCGGTCCTGCGCAACCTGGACCACGCCAAGGATCTGCCCGTGGCCGAGAAGATGGACGTGGTTGTCCTGGGCACCGGCAACGACAACCACAAGCGCGACTTCGAGGAGATCTCGCGCCGCTTTGCGGGCAGCCGCTTCGAGGTGAAGTACTTCGAGGTCATGGACCGCACCGGCCATGTCGACATCGGCCACCGTCCCCTGATCCCCAACCAGCGCCTCTGCGGGTGCGACAACGTGGGCTCCCGGCCGCTCCAGCACATCCACATCACCCCCCGGGGCCAGTGCGTCCTCTGCTGCGAGGATTACTACGACAAGTACGTGGTGGGCGACCTGAACCGGGAGAGCGTTCACGATGTGCTGACAGGGCCGAAGATGGCCCTGATGCGGCGCTGGGTCTATGGCCTTGAAGAGGCTCCCAGCGACTTCATGTGCCGCGGCTGCACGTTCGCTCTCACCCGCCCGAGCTGAGCCCCGCCGCCGCATGCGCCTGGCGGTGATCCTCGTCCACTACCACACGCCGGACCTCGCCGCGGAAGCGGTCGAGGCGCTGCGTGCCGATCTCGCGGGGATCGAGTCCGAGCTGCTGGTGGTGGACAACGGCAGCGACGGCGAGGGGCGCGCTCTCCTGGAGAGTCTCCCCGCGCGGCGGATCGACCCGGGCTCGAACCTCGGCTACGCGGGCGGGGTCAACCTGGGGGTGGCGCAGGCCATCGCCAATCCCGCCAATCCCGCCAATCCCGCCGATATCTTGATCGTGATGAATCCCGACGTCCTGGTCTTCCCCGGCTGCGTGCCCGCACTTCTGGACCGGCTGCGTGCCGGCGTGGCCTTGGCCGGCCCGGCGTTCTTCTGGGACCGGGAGCGACGGATGATCCTCCCTCCGGCCGAGGAGCGGACGCGGCGCGACGAGCTGCTGGCCCTGCTTGCGGCCCGTGACGAGGGCTGGGCCGTTCGGGCGCGCCGCCGCTGGCGTGGCCACGCTCGGAGGCACTGGGAGGCCCGTGCTGCCCTGGCGAGCCACTCCCTGAGCGGAAGTCTGCTCGCCATCCGGCGGGACGCCTGGGAGCAGGTGGGGCCGTTCGACGAGGGGTTCCGCCTGTTCTTCGAGGAGACCGATTGGCTGCTGCGGGCGCGACGCCAGGGTCTGCGCTCGGAGTACGTGCCGGGAGCCGAGGCGGTCCACCTGTACAACCAGAGCGCGGCCCGGGAGCCCCGGTCGCAGCAGTGGTTCGAGGAGTCGGCCCGCCGCTTCCGCCGGCTCCAGTATGGGAGCTGGTTCGCCACGGCTTTGGAGTCGCTGGACCGCCGGCTGCCTCGGCGCCGGAGCCCGCCTCTGCCCACGTTGACGGAGCGGGGGCTGGATCTCCCCCGGAAGGCTGACTATCCCCTGTGGGTGGAGGTCTCGCCGAACCCGGCCGGGTTTCCGGCCACGGCCGAGCGGATCGACAGCTCTTCAGGCGTCTGGACGCTGCCGCGGGAGATCGTGGAGCGTATGCCGGGCGGCTCCTGGTATGTGCGGGTGACCGACCGCGAGGGCAGGGAGCTGGCCTGACGTGCGCATCACCTATGTCCTCCCGTACCCGGAGCTCAACGGCGGCAACAAGGTCATCTTCCAGCACGCCAGTCTGCTGCAGGAGATGGGGCATGAGCTGACGATCCTGGCTGAGGCGCCGAAGCCGGATTGGATCCGCATTGATGCGGCGTACGTAAATACTGCGGAGACGGTACCGCGTCTCCCTTCGCAGGACCTGGTGATCGCCACCTACTGGACGACGATCGAGCGCTCCCTTGAGCTCGCGGCCGGGCCGGTGGCCCACTTCTGCCAGGGCTATGAGGGCGGGCTGGTCCACCTGGCGGCGGCGCTCCCCCGGATCGAGGCCGCCTACTCGCTACGGCTGCCTACGCTGACGGTCTCTCCCCATCTAGGGGAGCTGGTCCGGGCGCGCTTCGGCGC
>JANOCF010001300.1:0-4744 GCA_031412055.1 Holophagales bacterium
CTGCAGCTCCCCCTCTCCCGCGCAGCGGGGGAGGGCAGGGGAGGGGGTCTTTCGTGGGAGCGCACCACTTCTCACGCTGAAAGATTTTTTGAAGTTCTTCTCGATTAAGATGGAGCTGGAGCAAGCTCGCTGACGATTCCGGCACACGTCTCCCCAATGCTCGGGAAGAGGGCTCGCTTCAAGCCTCTCGAAACACCTGAAGGTTGAGAGGCCAACACAGGGAGCGAGGGGATGCAAAGAAAAGATTTCGCGCCGCCACTGGAACTACCAGTCACGCGGCCCGCCAAGGCGCGCCCCCTGGCGCGGCGGCTGTTCGCCATCGCGGCGGATGAGACCTCGTTCGCCCGCCGTGGTTTCCGCTGGGATTCAGCGGAAATCCGGAGCCGGCTGGAGGGGGTGGCATCCACGTTCGTGGAGGGCTATCACGCCGCGCTGGAGGATGCCCGGCCCGGCGCACTCGCCGCCCGGCTGGAGCAGATTCCGCAGGAGCGGCAGGGTTTCGCCTACGAAGGCGCGGGCATGGGCCTCGCCCTGCTCGATACGCTGACGCCCTGGAAGGCCCGCGGAGGACGCCGGCTGGACGCGTTCCTCCAGGGTCCGGGGGACGCCCACACCTACATCGTCCACGTCGGAGCGGGCTGGATTCTCGCCCGCCTGCCCCTCTCCCCGGAGCGCCTGATGCGGCGCTTCGATCCCATCCTCGGGTGGCTGGCGCTCGACGGCTACGGCTTCCACGAGGGTTTCTTCCACCCGGTCCGGACCGTGACGCGCCAGGAGATCCCGCGCAAGGTGCGGGGCTATGCCGTCCGCGCCTTCGACCAGGGCCTGGGCCGCAGCCTCTGGTTCGTGGAGGGTGCCGGACCGGGCCGCATCGACGCCGCCATCTCCGCCTTCCCCAGCGAGCGGCGGGGAGACCTGTGGAGCGGCGCCGGACTGGCCTGCGCGTATGCAGGTGCCGCGGATCCCCAGGATCAGCCCAGGGTCGAGGAGATGCTCCGCCGGGCCGGCGAGCACGCTCCGCATCTCGCGCAGGGGGCCGCCTTCGCCGCGGTCTGCCGCGACCGGGCCGGCAACCCCGCCCCGCAGACCGAGCTCGCCTGCCAGCTGTTCTGGGGCCTCGGCGCCGCCCAGGTGTCCGAGATGGTCGAACGGTCCAACGAGGACCTGCCGGTGGACGGCGAGGAGCCGGCTTTTGAAGCCTGGCGCCGGCGCATCCAGCAACGATTCACCGAGAGAGGAATGACGTCATGAGTCAGCAATCCGGTCCCCTGCGCCGCCTTCTGGGCGGCCAGACCGTTCGTCTGGCCGCGGTGGCGCTGGTCCTCGTCCTGTACGGCTTCACGCGCCTGCCGAGCCTGCCGGACGAGGAACGGACGGCCCTCGCCTCCCGCTTCGCCTTCACCCGTGTCCAGCTCCCGGCCCCGGCCGGAGACCTGGGGCGGAAGGTGCGGCCGGTCCACCCAACCCTGGAGCGCATCGCGGGCTGGATCTCCGCGGTCGGCGCCGGAGCGGCCCTGAACGACCTGGACGGCGACGGCCTGCCCAACGACGTCTGCTCTGTGGACTCGCGGGTGGACCGGGTGCAGGTTGCACCCGTGCCCGGAACCGGCGACCGCTACCCGGCCTTCAACCTGGATCCCGATCCGGCCCTCCCCCACGACCGCCGGACCATGGCGCCCATGGGCTGCCTGCCCGGCGACTGGAACGAGGACGGCCGCATGGACGTGCTGGTCTACTACTGGGGACGGCCGCCGGTGATCTTCATGCGGCAGGCCGGGTTGGAAGCGGCGGGCTACCAGCCGCTCCCCGTCGCCCCCGGGACCGAGCGCTGGTTCACCAACGCCCTGACCAGCGCGGACGTGGACGGCGACGGCCATCTCGACCTCATCGTCGGCAACTACTTCCCGGACGGCGCGCGGATCCTCGACGCCCAGGCCGGGGGCACCGAGCACATGCACAAGTCCATGTCGCGCTCCGAGAACGGCGGCGTCAACCGCCTGTTCCTAGGGCAGCGGGCGAACCCGGCGGGCGTGGTCTTCCGCGAGGTGCCGGACGCGTTCGACCCCCAGACCACCACGTCCTGGACGCTCGCGGTCGGCGCCGCGGATCTCGACGGCGACCTCCTGCCCGAGATCTACTTCGGCAACGACTTCGGCAACGACCGGCTGCTCCACAACCGGTCCACCCCGGGCCGGCCGCGTTTCGCCGCCCTGATCGGCGAGAAGGGCTTCACCACCCCGACCTCCAAGGTGCTGGGCCGCGACTCCTTCAAGGGCATGGGCGTCGACTTCGGCGACATGGACGGCAACGGCCACCTCGACGTGTACGTCAGCAACATCGCCCAGAACTGGGCCCTGGAGGAGAGCCACTTCCTCTGGGCCGGCACCGGCGAGGTCGGGCGCATGAAGGACGGCGTGGCGCCGTTCGTCGACCGCGGCGAGACCCTGGGCGTGGCGCGCAGCGGCTGGGGCTGGGACTCGCGGCTCGCCGACTTCGACTCCGACGGCATAATCGAGGCCTTCCAGGCCGTCGGCTTCCTGCGCGGCGAGAAGAACCGCTGGCCGGAGCTGCACGAGATCGCCATGGGCAACGACAACCACATGGCCAGCCTCAAGGCCTGGCACCACTTCGGGGCGGGCGACGATCTCTCGGGCGACCTGCACAATCCGTTCTTCGTCCGCGCCGCCAACGGCCACTACTACGACGTGGCGCCCGAGGTGGGGATGGGCCACAACCAGATCAGCCGCGGCATCGCCCTGGCGGACGTGGACGCCGACGGCGACCTCGACTTCGCTCTCGCCAACCAGTGGGAGAGCTCGTATTTCTACCGCAACGACAGCCCGGCCGGGAACGCCTCGCTGGTGCTCGACCTGCGTCTCCCGCTTCAAGCCGGGCTCTCGCGGCCGGCGGTGGGAGCCTCGGTCACGGTCCACCGGCCCGACGGGCGGCGGATGGTGGCCCAGGTGGACGGCGGCAGCGGCCACTCGGGCAAGCGGGCGCCGCAGCTCCACTTCGGCCTCGGCCGGACGGACGCGGACCGGAAGCTGCGGGTCGACGTGCGCTGGCGCGACGGCCAGGGGAGGGTGCGGGAACGCACGCTCCACCTCGAACCGGGGAACCACACGGTGATGCTCGATACGGCAACGGCACCGGCCATGGTGGCGGCCAAGGAGACGGAGGTGGAGAATGGCTGATCAGATGGCTGGGCAGATGGCTGGGCAGAAGGACACGCGCCTCGGGGCGTTGCGGCGGTTCGCGACCGCCATCACCATCCTCAACATCCTGGGCCACACCGTGCTCGGCTTCGAGCAGTCCTGGGCCCAGCCGATCGTGGGCGTGCTCGCCGCGTACGCGGCGGAGATCTTCTTCGAGGTCCTGATCGCCCGCCAGCAGGGCCGGCAACCGCGCTTCCTGGCCGGCGGCACGGCGCCGATCGACTTTCTGCTCTCGGCCCACATCAGCGGCCTGGCGTGCTCGATGCTCCTCTACTCCAACGAGCGCCTGATGCCCATCGCCTTTGCCGCCGTGGTGGCGATCACCTCCAAGTACATCTTCCGGGTGGGGACGAACGGCCGCAGCCGGCACTTCTTCAACCCGTCCAACATCGGCATCACGGCGACGCTGCTCGCCTTCCCCTGGGTGGGCATCGCCCAGCCCTACATGTTCACCGAGAACCTGAGAGGGGCCGGCGACTACATCCTGCCCGCGATCATCATCTGCACGGGCTCGTTCCTGAACACGAAGTTCACCCGCCGGATCCCGCTGATCCTCGCCTGGCTGAGCTGCTTCGTCCTGCAGGCCGGGGTGCGCCACCTGCTCCTGGGCACGATGTTCCTGCCGTCGCTCAACCCGATGACGGGCGTGGCCTTCCTGCTCTTCACCTTCTACATGGTCACCGACCCGGCGACGACGCCGTCGACGGTGCGCGGCCAGGTCGCCTTCGGCGCCTCCGTGGCCGCGGCCTACGGCGCGCTCATGGCCCTGCACGTGGTCTTCGGGCTGTTCTTCGCCCTCAGCTTCGTCTGCACGGCGCGCGGCGCGGTGATGTATGTCCAGGGCCTCGCGGCACAGCGGGCCGAGGCGAGGATCAAGGGAGCGGTGCCGGCATGAGCCAGGGGATCGCCATCGTCGGGATGGCGTGCCGCTACCCCGGGGCGCGCACTCCCGCCGAGCTGTGGGAGAACGTGCTCGCGCGGCGGCGCGCCTTCCGGCGCATGCCTCCCGAGAGGCTGCTCCTGGAGGACTACCTGTCCGCCGACCCCGCCGACCCGGACGGGATCTACTCCACGGAGGCGGCGCTGATCGAGGACTGGGAGTTCGACCGGGTGCGCTTCCGGGTGGCGGGCGGCACGTTCCGGACGGCCGACCTCGTCCACTGGCTGGCCCTGGACGTGGCCGCCCAGGCGCTGGCCGAGGCCGGCTTCCCCGACGGGCAGGGTCTGCCCCTGGACACGACGGGCGTGCTCCTCGGCAACAGCCTCACGGGCGAGTTCTCCCGCGCCAACCTGCTGCGGCAGCGCTGGCCCTACGTCCGGCGGGTGATGGCCGCCTCCCTGCGCGAGGAGGGCCGGGACGAGGAGCAGATCGCAACCTTCCTCGACCGCCTGGAGACGACCTACAAGGCTCCCTTCCCGCCACCCTCCGAGGAGTCGCTGGCCGGCGGCCTGTCGAACACCATCGCCGGCCGGATCTGCAACCACTTCGATCTCCACGGCGGCGGCTTCACGGTCGACGGCGCCTGCGC
>JANOCF010001301.1:0-2042 GCA_031412055.1 Holophagales bacterium
GTGTTCTAGGAGACGGTATCTTTGGGGGTAGAGCTTCCGACAGAGGGACCCAGCCTCGCGACCGTGTCGCGCAGGTAGTCCATCTCCTGGAGGGTGGAGCCGATGGCGAAGCGGGCCTCCCGGACCAGGAGGAGGCTGCCCCAGAGGAGAGCGCAGGCGCCCGTCAGGCCGGTAAGCACCGGGATCCAGCCGTACTCCCAGCCCAGCGAGGCCACGAGACCCACCGCGATGCTCGTGGCCACGAGCAGGCCGATGGCCGTGTAGAGGGCGGTCAGCGCCGAGCGCAGGAGCACGGCCCGGACAGCGAGTTGGGGAAGCTGATCGGCGAAGAGCTGCACTCGCGAGATCCCCTGCTTCGAGGGCGCGCCGTCTCCCTCGTGGAGCTCCTCCGCCTCGCGGGCGAGGGTCCGGACCCGGTCCACGACGCGGGTCAGACGGTTAAGGTGGAGAGCACCAGCGTTCCCGAGGCCGAGATGAGCACGGCCGGGGTGATCATGGCCCCGAGGACGTCGCTGGCGGAGAAGGCGCCGTTCATGGCTTCAGTCCCCAGCGACGAAGAAGTTGAGCCGCCAGCGGCCGTTCTCCCGCGAGAGGGAGGCGCGGTAGTCGACCGAGCTGCGCACGTAGCGCGAGGCGATGTAGCCCTTGCGGCCGTCGCGGAGCTTCACGGGGGTCCAGTCGCGGGACAGGTTCGGGCTCCTCGGCTCGACCTTGACGATGTCGAAGGTGAGCGAGGTGAGGATGGTCCCCTGCGCGCTGGGCTGGGAGCGGACGCGCACGCCGGTGCCGACGACCGCGGCGTGCTCGAAGGCGTCGAAGCGCTCCGGCCAGCGGCTGAAGATGTAGGGGGCGACGAAGTTGTCCTTGTTCTGGAACGACCCGCCCAGCGCGAGCACGGTGCCCAGCTTGTCCCACAGCTCGCTCTCGCCACCCTGGAGCTTCCACAGGCGCTTGAAGTTTTCGATGCCGTCGTCTCCCCCGAAGGTGTTCTTGATGTTCGGGTGGACGGCGTCGAGGACGGCCTGCATGTCATGCCGGGCGATGGCCGCCTGGAGCTGCGCCCGGAAGGCGAAGAGCTGAGGGTCGCGGACGGCCTCGTCGGTGGGCAGCAGCTTGGCGACCTGGGCGAGTCCGGCGGAGGCTTGAAGGAGGAAGAGGCTGGCGAGGAGAAAGCGCTTCATCATCGCGCCATCTTATCCGTGTGGAACGGCAGGGTTCTGCCGGCTCTCCACGGCGCGCAGCATGACGGCCTTGGATTCCCTCGCGAAGCGTTTCTGGTAGACGCGGCTCAGCGGGTAGCCGATCTGGGCGAGCCAGAGCCGCGGCTTGGAGAAGGCGAAGAGGTCGTACCAGACGCTGCCGTCGAAGCGGTGGTACTCGACCGAGAAGCGCTCCTCGCCGGTCTCGGCGTGATCCCGGAGCGTGCCGTAGGCGAAGCCGAAGCGATGGATCGGGCCTTCGGTCTCGTCCAGGGTGTAGACGATCCGGGCGGCGTTCAGCGTCCAGAAGCCCGCGGTCCGGGCGACGACCGCGATGACGGTGCCTTCCCGGATGGCGGCGCCGGGCCAGGCGATGCGCACCCAGCCGAGGTCGAACATCTTCCACTGCCGCATGGCCGCGATGGCGATCCGGAAGGCTTCCTCCCCCGTGCCCAGTTGGACCCGGTTGTGGTCCACCTTGTAGTAGGGCGGCGCCTCCTTGCGCGTGGCCCCGACTTCGGGGTACGAGAAGGAAGAGCCTCGCTGGGCGGTCAGGAAACGGTCGATCTCTTCCGGCTTGGGGTCGTGGAACAGGAGCATGGCTGGAGGGTATTGTATGCCCGCAGGGACTGGGAGCGCCGGCGTCTCGCCGGCCACACTCTAAAAGGGTGTTTCGAAAATGCGTCGCGCTGAATCCTCACCCCCTGTCCCCCTCTCCCATCTCCCTTCCCCCCAACCCCGGGAGAGGGGGGACGCCTGCGGGCGAGTTTGGAGTTGACCCGGTTTCGTGGACTCGTCATCCTTAGGGATGAAGGAGTCATCGATGTCGAGAGGTAGACCCCC
>JANOCF010001302.1:0-4038 GCA_031412055.1 Holophagales bacterium
ATGGCGAACGGCATCATGGCGTAGAGCAGCGTCGCCAGGCTGGCGATATAGCCGATCTCGGAGCCGAACATCCGGAATGCCACCCAGAACAGGAGAGCGGCGAGGAAGTAGAACGCCGTCGCGGCCGCGATGCCGATAGCCGAGTTGACGGCCTGCATGGTCGGGTCCTTGGCCCGCGCCACCTGCTCGTCGATCTGCTCCTGGGTGAGCTCCACGCCGAAGGCCTCGGTCTGCTCCCGGATGGCCTGCTCCGGGTTGGTCCTCTGCTGCATGGCCCACTGCAGGCCGAAGCCCAGAGCGATCATCACGATCAGAGGAGCCACCCAGGTCGGCCGCTCGGCGATCGACCTGAACGTCTCCCCAGGCGCCACGAGGACGCCGATCAGCCTGCCGAATCCCGAGTTCTTCATGGTCGCTCCCTCTTCTCCTTCCGCGTGGAGCTACCTCCCGCGCAGCGAGAACTGCCAGCGGTCGATCACGGGCTCTTCGTCGTCCACCTCGACCCCCTCCTCGTCCAGGAGACGGCCGATCACCCGCTGGTACTCGGCGAGCGCCGTGCGGTAGTTGATGATCGCGTTGACCTCGCGGCTGCGGGCCTGGGTCAGGTCCTCCTGGATCTGGGTGATCTGGAAGCTGGTGGACATGCCGTTCTCGTAGCGCTTGCGCTCGGCGTCGAGGTTGCGCTCCTGGAAGACCTTGGAGGCCCTGGCCGCGTCGATCTGCTTGGCCGCGGTCTCCACCCGGCGGGCGGCTCCACGCACCTCGGTGATGATGGCGTTGCGGGCATCCTCCAGGGCGGATTCGGCGCGCTCCAGGTCGAGGTCCGCGATGACGCGGGTGGCGCGGGCGCCCCGGTTCTGGAGCGGGAACCCGAAGGTGAGCTGGGCGGTCCAGCCGCGGAAGTCGAAGCCGCTCACCTGGTCGAAGGCGTCGCCGAAGCCGCCCGGAACCGTGTCGATGACCTCGCCGGTGTCGTCGTCGCGGACGATCACGTCGCCTCCCGCGCCGGAGAAGCCGTAGCCGAGGTCGAGGTCGAGGGTCGGGCGCTCCTGGTTGCGGGCGAACGCGGACTGGATACGGGCCTGCTCGATGTCGAGCTGCTGCACGCGCAGCTCGGGGCGCTCCTGCAGGGCGGTCTGGATCGCCGCCTGCACGTCGATGGGCGTGTGCTCGATGGCCGGATCGGTGGCGGGCCGGATCTCGGTCCCCCACAGCTCACCCTCGGGCAGGTTGAGCAGCCGGCGCAGCGTGTCCTCGGCGTCGCCGCGGTCGGACTGGGCGGTGATGATGCCCTCCTCGCGCTCGGCGATGGCCGCCTCGCTCTGCACCAGCTCCAGCGGGGCCATGGTGCCGACCTCGACCTGGATGCGGTTGCGGTTGTTGAGCTCGCTGGCGAGGCTCATGCTCTCCTGCGCCACGACGAGCTGCTGGCGCGCGCCCACCAGGTTCCAGTAGGCGTTGATCACCTGCTGGACGATGAGGCCCACCTGGCGCTCGAACTCCTCGCTGCTGGCCGCGCTGCGGTTGCGCGCCACCAGGAGCTGGCGCTCGGTGGCCAGGCGTCCGAAGTTGCGCAGCAGCGGCTGGTTCAAGTTGAACTCGAGGCCCGAGTTGAAGCCCGGATTCACCGTGGTGAAGGGGCTGTTGCTCTCGTTGCGGCTGTTGGTCACCCCCACGGTGAGCTCGCCGCCCGTGGGAAAGATCTGGCCGAGGCTGAAGTTGAACCGCTGGAGGCTCGACTCGGAGGCCTGCAGCCGGGTGATGGTCGGCGACTGCTGGTCTTCCGCGTAGAGGGAGGCGGAGGCGAGCAGGTCGTAGATGCCCAGGGTCTGGCCGACGGCGAGGGCCGAGCGGGTGCGGTTGAAGCGCTCGATCGACAGGCCGAGGTTCTGGCGCAGCGCCAGCTCGACCGCCTCCTCCAGGGTCAGCAGCACGGCGCCATCCTGGACCTCGATCCCGGTCGCCTGAACACGCGAGCCCTGGGCGTCGACCAGGACTCTTCCCGGAGCCGGCTCCTGGGGCGACCCTGCGGCCGGTGCCTGGTTCGATTGGGTCGGCTCCTGGGCCGGTGTCTGGGCGAAAAGCGGCCCGGCCAGCATCAACAGGCTCATGGCGGCCACCCCGGCCAGCCGGCCCTTCCAGTCCTTCTCCACATTCAATCCCAAACGGTTTCTCATGAGCTCCTCACCTGAATCGGTGGATGATGATGTACGGGTTTGAGCGGCGCCATGGCGCCGGTCCTTTCCGATGTACGAATGCGCACTCAAAAGGTTACCTTCCGTCTTCAACTCGCCCGGCGAGCTCGCCGGGATAGAAGCAGGCCGCGAGGTGTCCGGGGGCCGCGCCTCCGACCTCGGCGAGCGGCGGCCGCTCCTCCGCGCAGCGCTGCCGGGCGATCGGGCAGCGCGGGTGGAACGGGCATCCGGGCGGCGGCGCCAGCGGGCTCGGCGGATCGCCCTGCAGGACGATCCGGTCTCGACGCCGGCCCGGCTCCGCCCTCGGCACGGCTGACAGCAGACAGACGGTATACGGATGGAGCGGCCGAAGAAACAGCTCCGGCTTCGGCGCCAGCTCGACGATCCGTCCCAGGTAGAACACCGCGACCCGGTCCGCCAGGTGCTCCACCGCTGCCATGTCGTGCGCGATGAAGAGCAGCGCCAGTCCCAGCCGCGCCTGCAGGTCCGAGAGCAGGTTCAGCACCTGCCCGCGGACGGACACATCCAGGGCCGACACCGGCTCGTCCGCGGCCAGCAGCTCCGGTCCGGCCGCCAGGGCGCGGGCGATGCCCACGCGCTGTCTCTGGCCGCCGGAGAGCTCGTGCGGCCAGCGGCGGTCCAGGTCCGCGGTCAGCCCCACCGTGCCGAGCAGCTCGCGCACCCGCTCCTGCCGCTCTGTCCTGCTGAGAGTCTCATGGATCTCCAGAGGCTCTCCGACCGCCGATCCTACCCGTTGCCGGGGGTTGAGGGAACCATGAGGATCCTGGAACACCATCTGGAAGCGGCGGCGGCGGCGGCGCAGCTCGCGCGGTCCGAGTGCCAGGAGATCCTCGCCGCCGAAGCGCACGCTCCCGGCCGTGGGCTCGATCAGGCGCAGGGCGCAGCGGGCCGCCGTAGTCTTGCCGCTGCCCGATTCACCCACCAGCGCCAGGCACTCGCCCCGCCGGACGTCCAGGTCCACGCCGTCCACGGCCCGCACGGCTCCCAGGGCTCGGCCGAACAGCCCCCGCCGAACGGGGAACTCCTTGCGGAGCCCGCGGACTTCCAGTAGCGGCAGCAGCGGCGGCGTCATGACGGAGGCTCGGCAGGCATGACCGGCAGATGACCGCGGGGCACCGGCGCGCCGAGCTGCGGGACGGATGCCAGCAGCCCTCGCGTATAAGGGTGCTCCGGGGCGCGGAAGACGCTCTCGACGCTCCCCTCCTCCACGATCCGGCCGGAGCGCATGACGGCCACGCGCTCGCAGGTCTCGGCCACCACCGCGAAGTCGTGCGTGATCAGCAGGACCGAGAGGCCCAGCTCGTCGCGCAGGCGCTCCAGCAGCTCCAGGATCTGGGCCTGGATGGTCACGTCCAGGGCCGTGGTGGGCTCGTCCGCCAGGAGCAGGTCGGGGCCGGCGGCCAGGGCCACCGCGAGCATGACGCGCTGGCGTTGGCCGCCCGAGAGCTGGTGGGGATAGTCGTCGAGCCGCCGCCGGGCGTCGGGAAGGGCTACCCGCTCCAGCAGGCGGACCGCCTCGTCCCGGGCCTCGCGCCGGCTCATCGGCTTGTGGGCGCGCACGGCCTCGGCGATCTGGAAGCCGATGGACCAGACCGGGTCCAGTGCGGTCGAGGGTTCCTGGAAGGCGATGGCGATCCGGCCGCCGCGCACTCGCCGCATCTCGCGCTCCGAGAGGCCGAAGAGATCCACTCCGTCGAGCCGGATCGATCCCGACACCCGGGCCTCGGGAGGCAGGAGGCGCAGCGCGGCGAGAGCGGTCAGGCTCTTGCCCGAGCCCGACTCCCCGACCAAGCCGACGATCTCTCCGCGGCCGATCGACAGC